>CAIMCT010000300.1 GCA_903839535.1 uncultured Desulfobacteraceae bacterium | reverse complement strand
CAGGAGGGATTTAGGAGGCTATCCACCTGAAAAATCCCCCTCGATCCCCCTTTTCCAAAGGGGGAAGTATCATTTTCATATACGGGGTGATCGAATTTAAGAAAGATACGATTTCATCCGGTGTATTTTTTTGTTAAAATTAAATATGGTAACTCCAAGTTTAAAAAAGAAATTCATTATTTACAGCTTACCAAATCGCATGTTATAAGGGAAGTTAATTTGTCACCATCTTATCAGTATTTTGTACTTACATGGCGGGATAAACGCTCATGGCATCGTCTATGCCGCCCCCATGAATGAAAACTTTCGTGTCTTTCGTGTGTTTCGTGGTTTAAAAGTATTTTCACGGTAAACAATCAATCGTATTTTTGTGTTGAGTGAGTCCATTTTTAACAACTGCATCTGGAGGTGCCAATGGAAAATGAGAAAGTTTTTTTCGACAAGTTAGAACAGAAAGGAGTTTCACGAAGAGACTTCATGAAGTACTGTACCTTCCTGACAGCGACCATGGGGCTTTCATCTTCTTTTGTTCCCAGGGTAGCCGAGGTTTTTGCCGCTCCCAAACAGCGTCCGCCGGTCATCTGGCTGCATTTCGGCGAGTGTACGGGATGTTCCGAGGCGCTTCTGAGGTCTCAGTATCCCTATGCTGACGATCTCCTATTGGAGCTGCTGTCCATGGAATACCACGAGACCATCATGGCCGCAGCCGGCGAACAGGCTGAAGAACAGCTTCACAGCGCCATTAAAAAACATGAAGGCAAATTCATTTGTGTGGTGGAAGGCGCTGTGGCCACCAAATTTGACGGTGCTTATGGAAAAGTCGGCGGAAAGACATTTCTGCAGATTGCCAAGGATGTCTGTCCCAAGGCGGCAGCCGTCATTGCCATAGGTACCTGTGCTGCATACGGCGGCATTCAGGCAGCCACGCCCAACCCCGGCGGATATGTGGGCATCGGTGAGGCCATTGGCATAAAAACTCTGAATATACCTGGCTGTCCTCCAAACCCAGTTAATTTTGTGGGGACCATCGTCAACTACCTCCTTCTGGGCAAACTGCCAGCCCTGGACAGTCTGGGCAGGCCCCTGTTCGCTTATGGAAAAACCATTCATGACCAGTGCCAGAGAAGGTCTCATTTTGAAAACAACGAATTTGTACTGGAATTCGGATCCAAAGAGGCGCAAATGGGATATTGCCTGTTTAAAGTAGGTTGCAAAGGTCCGGACACCTATAACAACTGCCCAACTGCGAAATTCAACGACGGTACCAGTTGGCCTGTTCAGGCAGGTCATCCGTGCATTGGATGCAGCGAGCCCGCATTCTGGGATAAAATGAGTCCTTTTTATGAACCCACTTGATGGGTTAGACAACAGTTTTATGGGTAACAAAATAATGAATTAGCGAATCAAACGACGATGACAATATTATCTGTAGATAAGAGGAGAAACATATATGGGTAACAAAATAATGATTGACCCCATTACCAGGATTGAAGGACACCTTCGCATTGAAGTCGAGATTGAGGGTGGAAAGGTCAAAGATGCCTGGAGTTCAGGTCAGATGTTCAGAGGTATCGAACTCATTCTTCAGGGCAGGGATCCCCGTGATGCCCACCATTTTGTTCAGCGATCCTGCGGGGTCTGAACCTACACACATGCCTTGTCCTCGGTGAGGGCAGTTGAAAATGCAGTCAAAGTTACCATTCCCCCAAACGCACGCATCATTCGAAACCTTTTACACGGTGCACAATTCCAGCATGACCATTTGGTGCATTTCTATCATCTCCACGCGCTGGACTGGGTGGATATCGTCAGCGCCTTGAAGGCGGACCCGGCCAAGACCGCTGCGCTGTCCGACAATCTGAGCAATGCATCCGTGGGCGGTGCGCCCTATTTCAAGGCCATCCAGCAACGCCTGCAAACCTTTGTGGATAGCGGACAGCTCGGGCCTTTCAGCAACGCCTACTGGGGACATCCCGCATACAAGCTTCCACCGGAGGCCAACCTGATGGCATCCGCCCACTATATCGAGGCCCTCAGGCTGCAGGCCAGAACCGCAAGGCTTCATGCCATTTTCGGTGGCAAGAACCCGCACCCGCAGTCACTGGTTGTCGGAGGCATCACCTCTGTACAGGATATTACTCCGGATCGCATTGCCGAATTCAAGTATATCTGGAAAGAAAGCCAGGAATTCATTAAAAACGTCTATATTCCTGATCTGCTGGCCGTAGCCTCTTTTTACAAGGATTGGGGCGGCATTGGCGGCACCACCAATTTCATGGCCTGGGGCGAATTCCCCACAACCGAAAAAGAGCCTGAGAGCCTGTTCATGCCCAGAGGCATCATCATGAAACGGGATCTGGCCGGTGTCGCCATGTCTCAGCAGGAAAAGGTCACTGAAAATGTGACCCATGCCTGGTATGAAGACGGCAAGGCCAGACATCCTTTTGAAGGCGAAACCAAACCCAAGCACGGCGAATATCAACCTGGCGGCAAATATTCCTGGTTCAAGGCTCCTCGGTATGACGGCGCATCCACCGAAGTAGGCCCACTGGCAAGAGTACTGGTGGCATATTCCAAAGGCCATGCTGGCATAAAAGCACAGGTCGATGGCGCTCTGAAAGCACTCGATATTCCAGTGACGGCCCTTTTCTCAACCCTGGGCAGAACCGCTGCCAGAGGTCTTGAAACCGTGGTCATCGGCGATGCCATGGAAGGCTGGATTGGCGAGTTGATTGAAAACGTGAAAAATGGCGATACAAAGACATACCAATCCTGGACGATGCCGGACAAAGCCATGGGCTACGGCCTGAATGATGTTCCCAGAGGCTCCCTGGGCCACTGGATTCAGATTGAAAACAAGAAGATCAAGAACTATCAATATGTCGTGCCTTCAACCTGGAATTTTGGTCCAAGGTGCGAAAAAGGCTTCCGCGGACCGGTTGAAGAAGCCCTGATCGGCACACCAATCGCTGATCCCAAGCGACCGATCGAAGTTTTAAGAACCGTTCATTCCTTTGACCCATGTGTGGCCTGCGGTGTCCACATTATCGACCCAGAATCCAATGAGGTGTACAAGATCAGAGTCACCTGATTTTTTTGCCTGAACCCCCGGCGATACCCATTGCTGGGGCGATTTCTGATTGCGTCCGCCATCTCCTCTGGTGGATGGCTACAAGATTGGTTCGTGTAGTCTTCCATCAGATGGCTCATTTAGCCTGTTGTCCAGAGCCGAACCCCTGCTTTCCCTGACATAATCCAGAAACAACTGATGGTGTTTCATGATTCCCAACTGATGCCGGTAAATGAGATATACCTGGCGCACGATTCGCCAACCCTGAATCGGAATTTCAATGATAATTCCCTGCTCAATCTCCCGTTTTACAGCGTGAAGCGAAAGCACCGATATGCCCAAACCTGCGATAACCGCTTCCTTGACAGCCTCCGAGCTCCCCATTTCTGCAACGATATTGAGCTGGTTCAGGTCTATCCCTGCATGTTCCAAGAGGTATTCTCCGAGGATTTCGCGCGTGGCGGAGCCTTTTTCCCGCATCACGAAAGGCGCTTCTATAAGGTCTTTGACGGAAACCTCATCAGCCCCGGTCCAGTGATGACCCGCGGGAACCGCCAGCATCAACCTGTCCTGCCACAAAGGTTCGCTGTGCAGTTTTTTGCTGTGTGGGTTTTTGCCGATAAATCCAATTTCCGACTGCTGGTTCAGAACCATGTCAATAACGTCTTCACTATTGGCGGACTGAACGAATGTCTGAATCTGAGGGTATGATTTCTGGAATCGGCTCAATATGTAGGGCAGAATATAGGTTGCAGGCAAGGTGCTGGCGCTGATACGAATGCTGCCGGAGGACCTGTCCTGGAGCTTGACCATTCTCTCTTTGACATCTTCCCGCAGATAGAGGACTTTTCGGGCGAATTCAAACAAGAGCTTGCCTTCTGGCGTGAGCGAAATTCCGGTACCCTCACGATTGACGAGCCTTGTGCCGGCCGCATCCTCAAGGTTTTTGATGTGCTTGCTGAGAGAAGGCTGTGTCAACACCATTTTTTGGGCGGCCCGGCTGAAATTTCTTTCCGCCACCAGATGAACGAGGGATTCGAGCTGCTGAATCGTAATATTTCTGAAGGTATCGTATGCCATATTTACCTCGAAAATACTTTTAAACCACGAAACGCACGAAACAAGTAAGGACGACCGGCCGGTCGCCCCTACCGCCTTTGCGTGAGAAACGCTCTTGTAGCCAACACAAGAGCGTCGGCTACCAGTTTTATATATTTTGGTCATTCATGGGGGGCCGCATAGACCATGCCATGGATGTTTATATGTTTTGAGTTACATGAAAGTCTTGGCGGATTTTTCTTCAAACCGCCTGATCAAAATCTCTTCTATAGTTCTAAGTTCCAGAAAAACGGTCTTCACTGATGCGCTGAAGCACGCCCAATGTTTTTGTCATTGGAAGCTCCTGAAACAGACCAGATGCCTTTGCAATCCGATAAACTTGATACGGAGCCTGTCCCCCGTCCTTTGGGTCCTGAAAAATATCATGAATCAGTAGATATCCTCGTGGAACAATATGCCCAGCCCAGTTTCCATAATCCTTCAGGACGGTTTCAAATGCATGACTGCCGTCAATAAATACCAGTCCCAGCGGCGTTTTCCAGGCCCTGGCCGCGATTTCAGATCGACAGACCAGAGGCACAACCGTGGACTCAAGTCCTGCCAGGTTAAGTGTCTTTCTAAACTCACGAAAGGTATCTATCTGATAGGAGCGTTCATCAAAGAGTTCCGGATCAAAGTATTCTTCACCCGGCTGCTGCTCTTCAGACCCCCTGTGGTGATCTATGGAAAACAAAATAGTATTGAAGATTTTGCAGGCAGTTCCCAGATAAATGGCTGACTTTCCGCAGTAACTTCCTATTTCGAGACAGGGGCCGAGTAGTGAGGCTTTCATCGCTGTGTCAAAAAGCCTCATTCCTTCATCGGGGTCCAAAAACCCTTTTATCCGCCCCGCAATCTGATTGATTAGTTGGATGTTCAGTTGCATTGTAATCCCCTATTACATGTCATCATATCCGTGTGCAAATACTTCGCGAGCCTTGACACCATCGGACGGGCCTATGATTCCTTCCATTTCCATAGTCTCAATGATGCGAGCCGCACGGTTATAGCCGATGCGAAGGTGGCGCTGAACCATCGAAATGGAAGCCTGGCGGGTTTTGGTCACCAGTGCAACAGCATCGTCATAACGCTCGTCATGGTCTTCTGTGGAAGATCCATTTTCATCCTCAATAGTTGCTTCTGTGATTGTGGTATTGTATTCGGGTGGTTTCTGCGCTTTTAAGAACTCGATAATCCGGGTCAGCTCTTCTTCAGAAATATAAGCCCCGTGAATGCGCTGAAGCTTGGCGGTTCCAGGCGGCAGGAGCAGCATGTCCCCATTTCCCAAAAGGCTTTCCGCTCCATTGGAATCAATGATGGTCCGTGAATCGACTTTTGAGGATACCTGAAACGACAGGCGGGTCGGGAAGTTGGCCTTGATGATGCCGGTAAGCACATCTACCGAAGGCCGCTGAGTGGCCAGAATCAGATGTATCCCGGAAGCCCTGGCCATCTGCGCCAGCCGCGTCAGGGCGACTTCCACATCACGGGACGCCACCATCATCAAATCCGCCAGCTCGTCAATGATGATGACAATAAGCGGAAGCTTTTCGGGTTTTACGCCATTAGGGCCGGGTTTTGCTTTTTCCATTTTCAGGTTGAACTGGGTGATGTTTCTGGCCTTGTGTTCAGAGAGAAGCTGATAGCGCCGCTCCATTTCCCGAACCGCCCAGAACAGTGCATTGGTGGCCTTTTTAACGTCCGTAACTACCGGCGTAATCAGATGGGAAATGCCATCATACAGGGAAAGTTCGATGCGCTTGGGATCGATCATGATCAGCTTGACCTGATCCGGCGTTGACTTGTACAACAGACTACAGATCATGGCGTTCAGGCCCACGCTTTTTCCGGTTCCGGTTGCTCCGGCAATCAGAAGATGGGGCATTCGATCCAGTTCCGCCACAACGGGATTTCCCACAATATCTTTTCCCATACACAGGGTCAGGAAGGATCGGGAATTTTCAAAGGCGGGAGAGACAACAATCTCCTTGAACCGGACAACCTGACGGTCAATATTGGGAATTTCAATACCGATCACCGCCTTTCCCGGAATCGGAGCAACGATTCTAATACTAATGGCTCTCAGCGATAGGGATAGCTCGTCGGAGAGATTAACGATTTTATTGATTTTTACTCCCGGAGCCGGTTCATATTCAAATGTCGTGATTACCGGCCCTGGCGATATGGCGGTGACTATCCCCCTGACATTGAAATCTTCAAGTGTCTTTTCAAGTAGTCTGGCCTGGGACTCAAGGTGTTCCCAGTCAAACTGGGAGGCGATAGTTTCAGGATCATCCAGAAACGAAATGGAGGGCAGTTTAAATCTGTTTGTATTTTCTGAAGATTCAACATGCAGGAAAATCTCTTCCTGAACATGCTCAACTGCTTGTTGTGGCGGAGAAATCGTCAGAGGATGCTGATTGGAGGTTTTTTCCTTGGCAGGCTGTGAACGTTTTTTGGTCGGATCTTTTTTCGAAGATTCTTTGGACAGGCTTTCTGGTTTGCTTTGAATATGTTTTCTGGAGAACACGAAAAGGACGGCCATCCAGAAACGTTTTGCAAACCCGACCAGAGAAAAACCGGTTGTCAGTATCAGTCCGATGATCCATAGCAGAAAAAGGATCACCAGTGATCCCGAGATATTGGTGTAAGCGATCAGAAAACGGTGAAAGAAAAGTCCGACCTGCCCGCCCGAAGAAAACGAGCTTCCCCAGATCATGGCATAATGATCCCTGAACGATACCAGTCCGCCGGTGGTAATGGCCAAAATCAGGCCGCCGGTGATGGTGACTGCAATGGTGTTTCCAGGTCTGGCATTAAAAAAATGGATGCTGGAGATGAGAAAAAAAATTGGTATCCAGTAAGATCCCAGCCCGAACAAGCTGATAAAAAAACCCGAAACAGTGGCTCCTGCGTAGCCGAAAAAATTGTGAATCTGGGTGTTGACACCTGAATGATGGAAAAAAGTATCTTTAGGATCAAAGGAAAACAGGCTGAACAAGGTAAAAATCACCAGAAAAAAAAGCATTATGCCGATAAGTTCTTTGCGCATGATGTCCTGAAAAATAAGCCAGAAAATAAGACTACCCACATAAGGCGGGACGCTTTTGATCTCAAATACTTACGGGAGCAGCCTATCTACGTCGCCTATGCAGTGGCAATTCCGGCATTTGAGTGATGAGCCACTCAACTCAATATCCATCAATACCAGTATAATATTTTCAAAAAATGTTTCATCTCCTCCGACAACAACTTCACTATT
>CAIMCT010000299.1 GCA_903839535.1 uncultured Desulfobacteraceae bacterium | reverse complement strand
TTGATCATGATTCACATCCTTTTATACTGCAAACAGGCATAACTTCGTGTATTTCGTGGTTTAAAAGTATTTTCACGGTAAATCAAGATCAGCAATTATCATAATTTGCTGAAATATGAAAGGGAATGCCCCACCGATGATTTCGAGCTGAGGTGGCTGCCACAGAAAGACGTGGGAGCCGGTAAAAGAGGTTTGCCCAATAGACACTTCTTCGCTGCATCTTCATGCAGGCAAGCGATTTTTTATCTCACCTTGTCTCCTGTCGTCAAGTGTGATAGCTATCTGCAAATAAAGTCGTCGTTCGGACCTGTTTGTTCTGAGCGTGACAATTCGACATGGTTTGTATCGCATCGGAACCGGAGGGAAAGTATGAGCAGATTATTTGAAAGCAGTGATATCAATGACATGAAACTGGCAAATCATTTTGTTCGATCTGCGACATGGGAAGGGATGGCCAGCCCTGAAGGCGAGGTTACACAGAAGCTTATCAACACCATGACCGCTCTTGCCAGAGGCGGCGTGGGACTGATCATCAGCGGCCACACATACATCCGGCAGGAAGGGCAGGCCAGCCCCTGGCAGCTTGGAGTTTACAAGGACGCACTGGTTCCGGGGCTTTGTAAAATGACGGAGGCAGTCCATGAGGCCGGCTGTAAAATCGTTATGCAACTGGCGCACGCAGGTCATTTTGCACCCGAAAACTTAACGGGTCAGCCCCCCGTGGTGGCTTCCAATTATGAGGGCCTCAGTCTGAAGCCGCGCAAGGAACTGACGGCCCAGGATATTCAGGATATGGTTGCTGCATTTGCCGATGCGGCCATAAGAGCCAGATCAGCAGGCTTTGACGGGGTTCAGATTCATGCGGCGCATGGGTATCTGCTCAGCCAGTTCCTCTCTCCCATATTCAACAGACGCGGGGATGGCTATGGAGGAAGCATTCAGAATCGCGCCCGTATTCATGTTGAAGTGGTTCACGCCATTCGAAAGGCTGTGGGAAAAGATTTTCCGTTATTGATCAAAATGAACTGCCAAGACTTTGCAGAAAACGGACTCAGTCTGGAGGATTCCCTTATCGCGGGAGAGTTATTGGCCGATGCTGGTCTGGATGCTATCGAGTTGAGCGGCGGGCTGCTTACCGGAAAAAAACTCTCTCCCAGCCGGATAGGTATAAACTCGGCGGAGAAAGAGGCGTATTTCAGGGAAGAACTGAGCGCCTTTAAAAAGAAAATCCGGATTCCGTTGATCCTGGTCGGCGGCATCCGATCTGTTGAAGTCGCCGAGCAGTTGGTGGCGGATGGTTCTACGGATTATATCGCCATGTCCCGGCCGCTGATCCGGGAGCCGGATCTGGTTTCCCGCTGGAAATCCGGAGATCGTCGCAGGGCGGAATGCAAATCCGACAATCTGTGTTTTGGGCCTGGGCTTGAAGGAGGCGGGATTTATTGTGTCAGCCTGGAGCATGAAAAAACGAAGTAGTCAGCCGCAGTCTTCCTTTATGAGCAGTACATGCGGTTCATGTCTGTATATGCGTTGCAACGGTCACAATCTGCGCTTTTGAACCCCGCCCCAACTCGTCCCAGTTGAGGAGTATAAGGAAATCGCAGATTATGACCATTCACTCATCATTTTCGTCATTTTCATCATCAGAGAGAAAATTAAGCGTATCAATCAAATTGGTCTTTCCTTTAAAATTAAGGTAGTCGATGATACCATTTATGGCTTCTACAGACTTCTTATATCGTATTCCCACCATATTTACTTTCATGAAGGGAAGATGATAGTTAAGTTTCACAATAATTTCATTTGATTCGCCACTGTCGTATGGTAGAAATTGATCATCACACATTTCTGGTTCTACCGGATTTTGTGGTCATGTATTTTCAGGTGCTTATGAATTGAAAAATGATCTCGAAAGCGGTTCAAGAAAATCTTTCGAGGACATTTCAGTCATTCCGGAGTCAGAAAAT
>CAIMCT010000298.1 GCA_903839535.1 uncultured Desulfobacteraceae bacterium | reverse complement strand
TGGAACAATCAATATCCCTGTGGTATTCACCATTGGAAATTATGGAGGGATATAATCACCCGCTTGTCTGAATAGAAAATATTACGGATGGTATACTGCGAACTGGCATAATCTGCGCTTTTCATAAACTCCCTCTCCCAGCGGGGGAGGGTTGGGGTGGGGGATCAAAAACGTAAAATTATGCCAGTTCGCAGTATAACTGATGTGGAGGTTAAACAAGAGAAATCTGTTTAACCTCCACTTTTTGTTTTAATCCTGGGTTTACCACTTGTGGGCATATGTATCGTAAGTTCAGACCGGATAAATTTAGCCGACACAAGAGCGTGAGTTTCTTATTCTAATTTCCACAAATTCATACGGTCCGCAGTATATTGTGCCTGATCGTTCGATTCGCAATCAACACAATGGATGGCAAGGTTGCATACCTGTTTCTGGCCGATGAAAACGTCATTAATACCGATTCTTGGGCAGTTCCGTGTCTTTCACAAGAGATGTGATTTTCTGGACGAGTATTTCGACATTGCTAACATGATCCTGCTGAACGAACAGAATTTGTCTTCTGCCGCCTGGCTGAATCTGAACAAGGTAGGATGTGGGCAAAACCGGGTTTCCGAGGCAGGAGAAAATGCTCCGGTTCTCATCTCCAAAAAGCGGATAGGGAATGGCATTTTCTTTTTTGAAAGCAATGATCCCCCTTTTTTTACTGCCGGCACCGATGGCCAGGAGTTTGACCTTGTCCGAAAGATAGGGGTTGGCATTCATTTGATGATATAACGTCTTGAATATTTTGACATCATCCACGCAGGCAAGGCATCTTTCATTGAAAAGCACGATATATAGATATTCGCAGCCCACATCTTCCAGAGCAAAGTTTTTTTGCAGGCTCTGGATTTTTAGATAGGCTCTGTCGGTTTCATCATACAGAATCACAAGCTGGCAAGAAGGAAATTCATCTCCACTTCCTAATTTTTGTACGGTATCTACGGGCTGAGATTTGTCTGGCAAAAAAGATTTCCACCCAAAATACCCTTCAGGAAGCCGCAGGATGTTTTGATATCCCAGCCGCACAGCCCACCGGGCCGCAATGGAGCTTCGCAGTCAGGCGAAGCTTCGGCAGTAGAACACGACTGTTCGCTGTTTATCCGGTCCCAGAAGATGGATAAGAGTTGCTTCTTTTTCAGGCTTCAATTCGAGCTTATCCCCCAGATCAAACTCCAGACTTCCGGCATTGGAAAGATGTCCGTCACGATATTCATATTCGGGCCGGACATCAATAATGGCAAAGTCTTTTCCGGATTCGTAAAGGGCTTTCAACCTGGGAGCGGTAATCAGTTCATACCCGTCTTGTTTGGCTTCGTCCATGGCCTGCTGAAGCCATGCTGGTTCCTCCCGGCTGCCGGTTGCGGCAGCAGTCAGGAATCCAAGCACCAGAACCAGAATTGGAATCAGCGCTAAGGGATAAAACCAGACCCAAAAATTATTCCTGGTATTCTTGAGTCCAATTCTCAGCATGACAGAAACAACCTCAACTCTTTTTGACCTCATCCAGCCACAGCTTGTGGTGATGCCGTGCGTAATCTTCGGGAACCGATCCGGTAAACATGGAAATAAAGGCAGGCTGCTCGCCGGCTGCAATTGATGCCATGAAGACATGAATGAGAAGACCGGCAAACACCAGCCCGACCGTGATAAAATGAACCAGGATCGCCCATTGAACCAGCTCGGTACTCGCCATGCCAATCTGGGAGAGAATCATGGTGATGCCGGACGCCACAATGACTATTCCGCCAAATACCGCCGGCACGGCGAATATTTTCTGTCCGATGTTGTAAAACCCCTGATCCGGAATTACGGGGCTGAAACCAAATTTTTCAGCAATGACACCAAGCGCCCGATATCCAAGGGTCATCTGGATTCCCTTGGCAACCAACCACAGAAAGTCCCGATGGATATTAACGTTAAAGATTTCGCGGAAGAAGGGAAGGACATCGGATTTCAGCCGGACAATTCCATATAAGAAAAATCCGCCCGCCCAGGTAACGCCAACAATTTCATGAGCCAAAAGCAGATTTGCGCCGCCGCCGAACACAATTCGCAATATCGTAGGCCATGATGTAAATGGCTGCAGGTCGTCGTTTTGGATCAGGCCCAGGCCGGTTAAAAGCAGAAAAATCCAGCATCCGGCATTAAACCAGTGCATGAAAATGGACAGTCGGGTGTGACGATGGATTTGTGTTTGTGTCATGATTGCCTCGTTTCCTCATGGGATTCATCGGTTTCGGGGGCTTTGTCATTCATCAGAATCTGCTTTCCCAGCATAATCAGAACTCCTATCGCATTAAGTCCCACAATGCCCCAGATCAGGGGGCCAGCCATTTTCCACAACTGAATGGGATCTGGCATTCTGGCTTTGACCGGCCAGTTTAAGGGCGCTGTTGCAGACAGATAGTACATGTTGGGTTTGGTGTCCGACTCCTTGTTGATGACGCGAACACTTTGGTTTTTCTTTAGCAGCAAAGCCGCATCGCTTTTGGGATCGCTTATGTCTCCAAAGACCCTGGCTTTTGTTGGACAAGTAACCACACAGGCTGGAAGTTCTCCGCGCGCCCGCCGTTTTTCGCAGTAATCGCATTTATCTACGATGTTCCTGGTTGGGTGCCGGTACCTGGCACCGTAGGGGCAGGCAGGAATACAGCTTCCGCAACCGATGCAGAGCTTGGGATCAACCTTGACCGCGCCATCTTTTTCATCTTTGTAGGTAGCTCCCGTCGGGCAGGCCTGGACGCAGGTTGGAACTTCGCAGTGCATGCAGCCACCTGGCTGAAAATGAAAGGATGCCGAGTGAACCATCCAGTCCGGCTTATTGAAATCCGGCTCGCTTCGTTTGACCCAGTTTCGCCATTTGCCTTCGGGCACGTTGTTTTCCACTTTGCATGCCAAGGTACAGGCCTTGCAGTCAATACATGCCGATGAATCAATGACCATTGCCAGTTGTTTGTTCATAGCGCTCCTTTTTTGGCCACACGGATAAAGGTTTCATGCATGGCCATGTTGCCGGAGATATCATCGGCATAATCTTCAATCAGTTCCGCAATACAGGCACCTTTTCCATAAACCCTGGTCAGTCCTTTTGAAAGTACGCCAAACCCGCTGGCCATATAGACAGTATCTTCCCGAATACCATTGTTCAGGCTGACGCTAAGCTCGCCTTTTCCAGCATTGCTTGTGACCTCGACCCGCTCGCCATCTTTTATATCCAGTTTTTTGGCGGCCACAGGGTGTATCCACAGGGAATTGTCCGGCATTAGCTCATTCAGTAGAGCATTGTTCTGTGTGGTACAGTGGGTAAAATAGGCGTTTCGTCCCACCACAAGACGAAACTGATTTACGGGATTGGGTTTGGGTGACTGGTAAACCGGAATGGGATCAACCCCCATCTGGGCATATCGCTCATTGTAAAGTTCAATCTTTTTGGAAAGGGTTTTATAAATTTTACCCTCATAAATTCCGTAGAGCTTGCTGGGATTGTAGTAAACCCCGTCTTCCCGAATGGCTCGATCAGCATCAGGAAGGAGTTTGAACTGCTGCTTGCGGTATTCCTCCATGGTAAAGTCAAAATACTCGGTCAGCTTCATTCGGCCTGCCAACCCCTTGAGAATTTCGAATACGGGTCTGGATTCAAACAGCGCCGGAACCACCGGATCACGGGCCACCACACAGGCGCAGGCCGCCGATCCCTGAAGGCCGCTTGCCGGGTCCTGGCGTTCCAGTACACTGGGTGCGGGCAGAACCAGATCCGACATCCAGGCAGTGTCGCTCATGGCAATGTCCACGGTGACAACAAAATCAAGTTGTTTCATCATTTCGATGGTTTTCTGACGGTTGGCTGCGGACTGAAGGGGGTTGTATCGATATACAAACCAGCCTTTTACAGGATAGGGTTTTTGGCTGATGATGGCATCCCGCATGTGTTTGAAAGCGCCTTCCTCCTCAAACATCATCTTAGCCATTCCTTTGTCCAGCCGGTGTTCCGGGTTGTCATCATAAAAAGGGGCTTCGGGAAGTTCCGGGCCGGAAAGGCCGACTTGTCTGGCTGCCAGAAGGCCGCCAGGGGAGTCCCAGTTGCCAAGAAGCGCGTTGACAATAGCCATGGATCGCCGGATCTGGGTGGAATTGACGTAATCCGAAGTTCTTCGGCCAGGATAGACGATGGCCGTTGGCGCGGCGGCAGCCAGTTCTCTTGCTATACGGCGAATATCGGCCGCAGGAATCTCGCATTCTTTTTCAGCCCATTCCGGAGAATACTGGCGGACGTGTTCGGTCAGTTGTTCGATGCCAGAGAGTTTTTCCTGAGAGTAGGTTTCGTTATACAGTTTTTCCGAAGTGATGACATGACTGAGGGCCAGAAAAAACGCCATATCCGTTCCTGGCCGGATGGGATGCCATTCATGGGCAAGGCCAGCGGTCTTGGTAAACCTGGGATCAAGGACAACGATTTTGCAGCCGTTTTTCTTTGCGGTCATAAGATCGATACTGTCTGGTGTGATCAGGGCTTCAAAAGGATTAGCTCCGACAACGATGATGTATTTGGTATGAAGAACGTCTGCGAATGGCACTTCGCCAAATGTGTCCAGATAAGCCCGGTTCCGGCTTAAGAGACAGGAAGATTCGTGGGTGGAGACATTATAAGAGCCAAACACTTCGGCAAACCAGTGAACAAAAAGGGACTGGGAATCCGAACCCGGCGTAAACATGACCCCGCAGCGGGTGTATTTCTCGGCAATCTCCGTCATTTTGGCGGCGGCAAGGTCCAGAGCCTGGTCCCAGGAAATCCGTTCCCATTTGCCTTCTCCCCGCTCGCCTTTTCGAAGCAGCGGGTATTTTAGGCGATCTGGATCATATAGTTGCTGAATGCCGGCGTTGCCGCGTGCACAGAGCATCCCCCGGGACTTCAGAAATTTTTGATTGGGATCCAGCTTGGTGATCACACCGTTTTCAACCCTTGCCACAAGTCCGCACGCATTCAGACACATGCCGCACACAGAATACCTGGAGTCGGGCTTTGCAAAAGACTTCTTTGTTTCATCGGGCGTAAGTGCGTACAGCACCGGCGCCTTACCGCCCACTGCGGCTGCCGCAGTGGCTGCTCCCGACCATTTCAGAAAACTGCGGCGCGAAAGCGGAGTTTCGATGGGGGATGTCATTAAATGTCTCCTTTTGTTTGTGGTAGTCAGGCTAAAAAGCAAAGGCTAAAGACTGTGAATGCTGAAACATCCTTGCACCATCAGTCTTTAGCCTTCAGCCTGTCTTTCTATTTACATTTTGCCGGCGACGGCGAGTCAAACGCGTGTTCATACATGTATGCGTAAATATCGCCGATATCTTCAGGGGTCAGCTTATCCCATTCCGCCTTGCATGGAAATCCCTTATATTTGTCTTTGGCAAAGGCAGCATCCCACTGGGCCTGTGTTTTGTTGGAAGGACTCATCTCCTGAGCTTTGCCGCCTTCCACATGACAATCGCGGCAGCCTTTTCGAAAAGTGGATTTCCCTTTCCGGCTGTTGCCTTTGTCTGTCGCCAGAAGGCTGCCGGCAAAGACCAAAACCAGCACCAGTGAAGCAAGGGTCATAATAGTGCGTTTCATTTTTTTCTCCTTAAAATTCATGTTTGATTGTAATCGTTCAAACCCCTCCCCCCAGCGGGGGGAGGTCGGGAGGGGGGAAATGCTGTTATGCCAACCAGTTGCCATCCCCCCAGCCCCCTCCCGCTGGGAGTGGGAGTGAACGGTTACGTTTGATTAGGTATGGCTAAAAGCGAATGGTTGCCGACAGGTATGCAACCCATACTTTGTCGATGATGGCATTAAGCGAATCAAAGGCCGTTGCGTCCGTGATACTGATGGGTTCACCCAGTGGATTGCCACTGCCGGTATAGTCATAATCGTAATACTGGCCGCCGAGTTTGAGAAAGAAATTGTCTTTATAAATGGGCTGAATATAATAACCTTCAAAAACCTGTCCTCTGGCCGCCAGTTTGCTGCCGACCAGGGAGTCTTCGGCCCCGGTGAAATTGAACCAGTATTTGGATCCCCAGTTATATTCAAGACCTAACCTGGCTTCCAGTGGCATGGGAAAGATTGCACCGGCATAGATACCGTAACCATCCCTGGACTGAAGATTGCCATTTGAACTCAAAAGGCCCTGCCCCAATAATGCGTAATAAGGATTTTTGGATATCTGGGATGGGCTGGTATGGCTCCAGGAGGGGGCTAAAAACAAATCAATATTGGCCAGTTTTTCACGTAGATTGGTCTTTAAAAGCAAAGATGCGGCATCCCAGTCGCCGATATTTGTGGATGGCTGCATACGGCTGATATATCCGCCGCTGTTTGGCGAAAAATTATATTTATTATTGCCATCTATGGAAACAATAAACGGCATGACCGTAAGCCCCGTAAATCCGTCGGTAACATCCCAGGCATGGGCGTAATTAAGAACAGCGCTGGTGGCTTCATTGTCAAAGATATCAGCGATAAAGCCGAACATGTGAACATCATTTACATCCGAACTGCTGGTCATGGAATAGCTGTTGCCCCAGTCGCCTTCAAAGCCGACTCCGTAGCAAAGTTTCAAAGCCTGACCCGAAATGCCGGTTACATCTTCCAAGCCAAAGTTCAGGGATGCACCGTCAAACTGCCAGTTGATGATGGTGGCCAAGGGAGAGCCGCCTTCCATACTGTAGTTGCCGTATTCCTGCGGAGGGCCTTCGGTTGAAGGCCGTCTTCCAAGTGAAAAGTTGATGGGAACGCTGCTGATGTCCTGCTTGTAATTGAAATAGGCGCGCTCCACATGGACTGCGTCCCCATGGGGAAGACTGGAGGTATTGCCATCAAAGGTAACATCCCCCAGGCTGCCATGATTGAACTGAACGCCGGAGCTGTCTCCCCACACTTTGTAGGCGGCCAGTCTGCCTGCAAAATCCAGATGAGGGTTGACCGTGGCTTTCATGTTCATGCGAAACCGACTGGTGTATATGATGTTATTATCCGCGTTGTAGCTGTTGGGCGGCGGAACCATGCCTGCCGCCTTCATGCCGGCCATGGCCTGCTGAATCTGCTGCTGGGTCGCTCCGTTAAATCCTCCCTGTGAAGAAGGGATGAAAAACGAATTGATCATCGCCGGCGGCGCAATGCGAACATCTTCGTAATGAATTGACTGGGCCTCAGATCTCAGATCCACGCCAAAGGAAACTTTATCGGATGCCGTGTGCATTTCCGCCTTGTTCAGGCGCTTGTCCATTTCCTTGATTTCGGTTTCTTCACCGACACTTTGTTTTTCCACCTTGTCCAGTTTTTCCTGTAAGGTTTTCATCATCTCGTTGAGCGTTTTTAGCTGTTTTTTCATATCTTCCACATCATCTGCGGGACTTGCAGTCGGAAATCCCATCATCAAAAAAAATGAAATCAGGACAACCGTCAAAATTCTGCGAGTCACTGTTCCTACCGGTTTTTTTTTCTTCATGTCCACCTCCTGTTAATCGTTTGTGTTGTTTCTGGGAAGCCAGCAATAAATATGCCAGAGTGCAAAAATGGAAGGACGAATGCCCGTAAGCGCTGAACTGTTAAGCTTTTGGGCCTGAGTCCTTATGGATAAACGTTGCTTGATCAAACGCGCATTACTTGCTATGTTAACAGGTATTAACTTAACAGGGTTACAGATGGGTTGTGGAACGGCAACCGCAGCGAGCTTGATGACACTTTTCAGGAATGGGCGTAAGGAAAGCGCAGATTGTGGCGGCTTGAAGTATAACTCGTAAAAGGACATTGAAATTATGGACATCGCCAAATGCTGGAAAACCATTGTTGATACCCTTCAGGACGGTCTCATGGTTGTCGATTCCGGTGGCAATATTGTCGCCGTGAACCCAGCGGCCGAAAAACTTACCGGTTATTCGGCGGTAGAGTTAATCGGAAACAATTGCCGTGGGTTAAACTGTACAGGTTGTGATGTCTTTGACCAAGGCGTTGGCGAAAAATGGTGCAAGCTTTTCTTAAAGGGTGAAACCCGGGCAAAGAAATGTGTTATTGCTCGAAAGGACGGGCGGTCGGTCCAAATTATCAAGAACGCCTCTGTTCTGAGGGACTCGGACGGATGTGTAATTGGGGCAGTGGAAACGTTTAAGGATATGTCCGATATTGTTCGTCAGCAACAGGAAATCCTGTCTCTCCGCAAAACCTTTCATGTTGATGATGGATATCAGGGAATATTAGGACAGTCTCCAGTTATGCAACGACTGTTTGAACTTATCGAAAGCGTCGCTTTTTCGGATGCACCGGTGATGATTCATGGTGACAGTGGTACAGGGAAAGAACTGGTTGCAAGAGCCATCCATGACGTGAGCTTACGGCGCAGCAAGTCGTTTGTCAAGGTAAACTGTGCAGCCCTGAATGAAAATCTTCTGGAAAGCGAGCTGTTTGGACATGTGAAGGGCGCCTATACCGGCGCTGAACGCTCGCGGGCTGGCAGATTTGAAGCGGCTCACGAAGGAACTATTTTTCTGGATGAAATCGGTGATATTCCACTAAAGACTCAGGTGAAACTGCTGCGGGTTCTTGAGGAAAAGGAAATTGAGCGGGTGGGAGATCATAAGAGTATTCCGGTCGATGTCCGAATCATTTCAGCCACCAACAGGGATCTGGACGAATTGATCAGTCAGGGTATTTTCCGGGAAGATCTATTTTTCCGGATCAACGTGTTTCCGCTGTATTGTCCCACGCTTTGCGAACGAAAAGAAGATATTCCAATGATTGTTCAGAATTTTATTGAACACAACATGAAAAAAAGCGGTAAAAAAATTCTGGGGCTTACCTCCGAGGCCATGGAAAAACTTATGGTTTATTCCTGGCATGGAAATGTTCGGGAACTTCGCAATGCCATTGAATACGCATTTGTGCTGTGTTCCGGCGGGTGGATCGAGGCTGGGCATCTGCCCGTGAAAATCGCCCATCCGGAAACCAGGGCGACAAAAATTTCCACGGAGCATCCGGAAAATACGCGGAAGCGGGAGCAGTTGATTCGAATCCTTCGTCAGGTAAGTGGCAATCAGTCCGAAGCTGCGCGAATTCTGGAAGTAAGCCGGGTAACGATATGGAAACGCATCAGGAAATATGGAATTGATGTTCATTCGGAGATTTTTTCTCCGTGATGTCTTTATAAACTTTCTTTGTTAAACGGAACTTGAATCCGATTCCACGTTTTGACGTGGTATAGAGGTATGGGTGCATAAATGGCTGGCTATGATTTCCACCGGATGCATAATCGGTTTGCGGCTGAACTGGGACATCTGCATGGCGCATGTCGGGATGTGAATAATTTGCGTCAACAAGCGGAGGAAAAAGTTTCCTGTCGATATGTTTGTCTCTGCCTGGCGATTTTTCTTATACTGCTGTACCCGCTTTCTGCGGCTGCAGCCGACAAGGTGCGCCTGCAGCTCAAGTGGCGGCACCAGTTCCAGTTCGCAGGGTATTACGCAGCCCAGGTGCGTGGCTATTACCAGGCGGCAGGACTGGATGTGGAGATCATTCCTGGTCAGCCGGGCGAGGATACGGTTCAGCATGTTTTGCAGGGCAAGGCGGAGTTCGGGGTTAGCGCCACTGATCTGCTGCTGCTGCGGGAGCAGGGTGCGCCGGTGGTGGCCCTGGCGGTGATCTTCCAACACTCTCCCCTGGCGCTCATGACCATCAGGCGGAGTGGCCTGCAAAGTATCCATGACCTGGCCGGTCGCAGGGTCATGATTGAGCCTGATTCATCCGAACTGTACGCATATCTGCGCAAAGAAGGGATTTCCTCCTGCAAGTTCACCCTGATTCCTCATGGTTTTCAGACAAAAGACCTGCTCGCCGGGAACGTGGATGCCATGTCCACCTACGTCACTGATGAACCTTTTGAACTGAACAAGGCGGGGCGAGAGTATTTGCTCTATTCACCCCGCGCGGTGGGCATTGATTTTTACGGCGACAACCTCTTTACCACCGAGAGTCAGCTCAAGCTGAAGCCAGAAATGGTGAACGCATTCCGGGAAGCGAGTCTGAAGGGGTGGGAATACGCCATGCAGAACCCTGAGGAGCTGATACAGTTGATTTATTCCAGTTATAGCCAAAGGCACAGCATTGAACACCTGCGCTTTGAAGCCAGCCAGATGGTGCCGCTGCTGCAAACGGCTTTGGTGCAAATCGGACATATGAATCCGGGCCGCTGGCGCCACATTGCCGAAACATACGCCGAACTCGGCATGATGAAGCCGGATTTCAACTTAAAGGGATTTCTCTATGATTCCAATCCGCCACCGCTGGATCGTAGCTGGCTGTACGTATTTATGGCTGTCGCAACCATGACGATTGCTATCGTTTCGACATTAGCTGTTTACATCTATCGAATCAACGTGCGGCTACGCCATGGGGTTGCTGAGCGCAAACAGGCGGAGGAGGAAAAGGCTGAACTTGAAGCACAGAACCGGCAGCTTCAAAAAGCAGAAAGCCTGGGACGCATGGCCGGGGCCATTGCCCACCATTTCAACAACCAGCTCCAGGCTGTGATGGGGAATCTCGAAATGGTCATGGACCTGTACCTGCCACAGGGTTTAAATCCGATCGATAGCCTGGCCTCCGCCATGCAGGCGGCTCGCAAGGCCGCGGAAATCAGCGGTCTGATGCTGACTTACCTGGGGCAAATGCGCGGCAAACATGCACCGCTGGACCTATCCGAGATCTGCCGTCAAAGTCTGTCCATGCTTCAGGTGGCAGCCCCGAAAAGTTTGGCGCTTAAGGCCGATTTCCCATCTTCGGGTCCGGTCATCTGTGCGAACGCAGACCAGATAAAGCAGGTTCTTGTCAATCTGGTCACCAATGCCAGTGAGGCTATCGGTGAGAGCCAGAGCGCCATTGACCTGACCGTCAATACGGTTTCCCTGGCGGATATTCCGGCTTTAAAGCGATTCCCAATCAACTGGCAGCCGAAGGAAAACGCCTATGCCTGCCTGAAAGTGGCGGATGAAGGCCACGGAATTCCGGATGGGGATATAGATAATATCTTCGATCCGTTTTTCACCACAAATTTTACCGGCCGTGGTCTGGGGTTGTCCGTTGTACTGGGGATTGTAGGCGCATACGGCGGGGGAATCACGGTGGAGAGTAAACAGGGCCGAGGCAGTGTTTTTCGGGTTTTTTTACCGGTATCAACTGAAGAAATCCCTTGCCTGTGCGACTTGTCTGCCAAGCCGGGTGCGCTGCAAACTGGAAAAACAAAAAACTCCAGGATTGAAAGGAGCGACATAATGCTTCCGACCGAAGATGAAGCGCCGGAGAGCAAGTCATTCCGGTGAAAACCCGGATAAAATTGACAGCCCGGAAAAACATTGACTTTATGCTTGAGAGCAGGATACTGATCAGAACCTTCTCTTTTCAGGATATGAGAAAAAAACTTGTCATATAATCATGATGGTTCATCGCGGATTAGTGGGAAATTACACCAAAGTAAAGTATTCCGTCTTACAAGTGATGCGAGAATCTTTAAGCACAGCCTCAAAGAACGAAGGTGGCTTCGGAATGACAAGATGAGTTTTCCCACTAATCCGCGATGACCCTACAAAATTTCGGCATGGGAAAATAATTGGATCAAATTTTTCAAGATCGTTGGCAGAACTCATTATGAACGATGGCATTCGTGCTTTTTGGGGTGGATACTCGATGCAAACGGGTCACATTTGTTTTCCGACTACAGCCTGGTTCGCTTGCTGTTTCTTCTTCTTGATGATACTTGTCTGAAAGCAAAAGATCACGACGGAATAAAACTATGGGATATCCTGCCTACCGTCCGTTTTTCGGATGTAGAAGTAACACCCAATGAAAACATATCCAACGAGACAAGCGTGACAGGTGTCGGACAATTTGATATTTTTATAACTGCTAAGAAAATTTAAAGATAGAGTAAAATGAAGACAAATGAAAAGCAGTATCTTGAGACTTTTCTTAAACCAGTCAGAAAGTGCAAAGACTATCGGCCCAAGTTCGGCCATGGTACAAAATATAATGGCTTTTCACTTGCTGAATTCAGGACGCTGTACGCAGCCGACCCCTTTTATGCATGGATTGGTCTTGATACCGACCTTATGTACGCTGCCCACCGTGCAGCAGGTGGGATGACATCCATTTATCGTCAAGTTGGGATTGGATGCGAACGTTTGTTCCGAAAGGTCATCGTTGATACCACCGGATACACAGACGCTGCTTTTGCTACATGGTCATACACCACAAAAACACAATCAGGAAAGGTCAAAAAGTTGTCACTTGATGGCAGGCTTGAACTGTCAGAAATCAAAAATCAGTCAGTATCGAACAACGTCAATCATTGGATAAATGAATACTGCGCAGGCTTGGGTGAGGTTACAAAACCGTCTAACGGTATCGTATTTGAAGTGCGTCAAGGTTACAAGAGCAAGGATAGTAAACGTCAGAACGCCGATATCGATAACGCTACAGTGGCATGGGCAAATAACTACTTGCCGGTGTTTGCAATTTTTTCCTCTCAGATTGATGCTGATATTGTTCTTAGATACCGAAATAACCGTTGTGGAGTTCTCATCGGTACAACCAACAGTAGTAATCAAATTTCATTATATGCTTTCTGTGAACAGATTTTAGGCTATAGTCTTTCTGATTTCTTTAAGCGACAATCTGTGAATATAAAGAAAGAAATTCATGATATACTTGATACTTTGCTGAGCGGCAAATAATGGGCATGAAAGTTTCCCAGCGGTCTGATTACACATTCAAGCAAAACCAGAAAATTGGACGACATGGATGGTTACGATTGACTCCAGCTTATTCAGTCAAACTGGTAAAAGAAATAATCGAAAACATTCCTCAAGATGCTTTCGTCCTCGACCCATTTTCGGGTACGGCTACAACCGGACTGGTGGCGTCTGAACACGGACTATCTGCGCATTGTCTTGATATTAACCCATTTCTTATCTGGATAGGTAATGCCAAATGCAGGAACTATTCAAAGTCAGAACTGGATAGGCTAATTGAGGGGGTTCAAAAGAGTCTTCGTGATTTCAAGGCGATTACAAAGAATGACAATTGGCTGCCAGCCATTCACAATATAAACAGATGGTGGTGCAGGCATACATTGAAGATACTTGCAGCTCTTCGACAGTCTCTTGTAAATGAATTTGGTGAACCAAAGGATAACAGTGTCTTTTCACTTGCCTGGATTGCATTTTGTCGATTGATAATTGAAACATCTTCAGCAGCATTCAATCATGTATCCATGTCATTTCATGATAAAGTTATGACTTTTGAGATTGAACAGATCGAATTTATTTATCAATCTATTCTGGATACTATTTTGGAAAGCGCCAGCAATTGTCTTGCCGGAGCTGCAACCGTACATTTATTGGATTCGATGGCGCCTGTATCAATCAATAACGTGAAGTATTCGCATGTTGTTACTTCGCCACCTTATCCAAACCGAATAAGCTATATTCGCGAACTTCGTCCTTACATGTACTGGACAAAGTATCTTGAAACTGCCCGCGAAGCGGGTGAGCTGGATTGGCAAGCTATTGGGGGAACGTGGGGCATTGCAACCAGCAGGCTACAAAATTGGAACGGCAACGACGTGGAATTACCAGAAACATTGCAGTCGTTGGTTTCACAAATATTTGAAACTGGAGAAAAAAACGCTTTATTGATGGCAAAATATGTGTGGAAATATTTCAATGATATGTACTTGCACCTTCAAAACTTACGCAAGAGCCTGGAGAAAGGAGCTGTACTTTCATATATTGTTGGTAATTCCAGTTTCTACGGCACAGAAGTTCACACTGAACAATTACTTGAATGTTCTTTGAGATCGCTTGGATTTACCAACATCGGTAGCAAGGTTGTAAGAAAAAGAAACAGTAAAAAGGAGCTGTTTGAATACTGTGTTTATGCCACATGGCAAGAAAGTTGTAAATATGAACCTTCTTTTTTTAAGGCCAACCGACCAAAAGCAGAGCAGTTGTCTCTTTTTTAGTGACTATGGCATACAACATGTTGTTTTTATTGGAAAATAATCGGATCAAAATTGTAATTTCCGAAATAATCCCAGAATAAGGCTGTGCAGTTGACCAGTGCAGCGGTGACTCTATTGGAAAACAAGGGGAAAGTCTATAAACGGCTTGAAAAAAATGCAGTCGTCACTTTACCAATCCATATACGAAGGCGCCTACGGGCTTATTGCCGGATTTGCCATGAATTGGTCGAATATCTTGAAGAAATGATCTCTGATGGTTGTCAGCTCATACATGGTGGTCACTTGATAGATTGGCGCAACACGAAAATTCCCAAAGTGCTTAAAAAAATCAAAAACCTCCGCGAAAAGGAAATTCTAAAACCATCAAAGAAAAATGTACAAGAAAAGTTACAGAAAACATTATAATACCAGGCGCAATTATCTTGACTCAATGTTTCATGAGTGATTTTAGTGGTATAAAGCAAGTGCAATGAGGTGTATTTAATGGGTAATAATATCATATATACCAAAGATATTACACTGTATGATCTGGAAAAAAAATTTAATCTTCAATTGAGTGAAGATGGTCTGTTTTTCCCTGAATGGCAGGCAGAGCCACCTGAAATTACTCCAGAAGAGAAAAAATTTCTCAATTTGGTCAAAGCTGGTTACATGAATTTGACCAAGTATCCGGTTATGCTTGAAAATGCTGTTCAGCTTACTGTTCTGTCCCCACTTCTTCATTTGTCGAATCTTTTGTTAGCGCCATTTCATATCAGGACACAAACATCGGTCCGTGTCACAAGCATGGATGAAGATATCACCATTGAAGGCAGAATTGATATCCTGGTTTTGGAACAAAATTTCTGGGTGCTTGTCATTGAGTCAAAGCGCGCTGAGCTTTCGGTCAGGGCGGGACTGGCGCAGATTCTATCCTACATGTTAGCCAGTCCCGTACCCCAAAAACCGTGCTTCGGTTTGATAACAAACGGCGACAGCTATGTATTTCTAAAACTTGTGATAGCGGAGTCTCCAACTTACGGTGTATCACGGGTGTTTGATTTAATGAATCCCGGTAATGATTTATATCACGTCTTAGGTATTTTAAAAAATATCAGGCAATTAGCTTTAAATGAATTCCAGGTATCGCCGGACTGAACAGAACAGAAACGATCTTGATCGTTAAACCCAGTATATGGTAAAGATAAAGCAAGAAAAAGCTGCGTAGGCATACAGGAAAAATACCAAGAGCAACAATGCTCGTAAAGGGTAATTAAATGTTACAGCCAATAAAGAAAATCGCCATTTATGAGGATTTATATAGCATGCCAGAAAACATGATAGGACAGATTATTAATGGTGAATTGATCGCAATGCCAAGACCTTCACCAAAGCATTGCAATGTTGTCTCAGGAATAGGGTTTGAAATTGGACCGCCTTACAGATTCGGTCGCGGTGGTCCAGGAGGTTGGATAATTTTAGATGAGCCGGAAATTAAACTTGGTCAAGATATATTTGTCCCTGATTTAGCAGGTTGGAAAAAAGAAAGATTACCAAAATTTCCAAATACAAACTATATCTCTGTTCCTCCTGATTGGGTTTGCGAAGTCCTTTCACCAAGTACTGAAAAAACCGATAGAGCAAAAAAAATGCCTATATATGCTCTATTTGGAGTCTCTTATCTTTGGCTGATAAACCCTGTAGAAGAAATTTTTGAAGTCTATAAACTCGATTCTGGCAGATGGATGCTATTTTCTGTTTACGCAGAAAACGACAAGGTTAGAGCTGAGCCATTTCAGGAAATAGAAATTGATCTACAAAATCTTTGGTTTGAGGCGGAAGAATAGACGACAATACAAGCAGATTGAAGCGATAAAAACGCGGACGAATAACCAGTCGTTGCTTTCTGTGTTCGGGAATCTGAGTCTGATGCCGTGACGGTTTACATGAAAGCGGGCAGCCAGTAGATATTTTGGCTGGAAGCAGATGGCAAAAATCATCAGTGGTGCCGGCTTCCAGCCGGCAAGTTTCATGAGCTATACTGCGAACTGGCATAATTTTACGTTTTTGATCCCCCACCCCAACCCTCCCCCGCTGGGAGAGGGAGTTTATGAAAAGCGCAGATTATGCCAGTTCGCAGTATATTCATAAGGATGTCAATGACTGTACTTAACATCATTTTTTACATTGCAGCGGCTATTGTTATCAGTGCGACCGGTCTGGCCATTACCCGGCAAAGCGCGGTTCATGCCGTGTGTTATCTGGTGATTTCCTTTATGGGAACAGCTGTGCTGTTCTATCTTCTGGGCGCGCCCTTTCTAGCGGCTCTTGAAGTCATTATTTACGCAGGCGGAATCATGGTGCTGTTTCTCTTTGTAATCATGATGGTGAAGGATCAGCAGTCTCCTGTTGATAAACCGTCACGCATCAGGAAATGGCTTCCAGCCATTATTCTGACAGGAATCAGCGCGGTCATGGCAGGACTGCTTGTATTTGCCGATTCCGGTAACCGGCTGCACCCTCCCGCAGTGATGGGTACACCACAAGAGTTCGGCTTGATTCTGTTTCAGGAGTACTGGTTTCCGGTCGAAATCGTTTCCCTGCTACTGCTTGCGGCACTGATCGGATCACTTTACCTGGGACGGCGAGAGGCGAGGGATGAGGGGTTGGTTATTGACTCGCCCCTCATCCCTCTCGACTCACCCGTGTCTATAGAGGATACCAGATGACTATACCTTTTACGCACTTACTGTTTCTGGCGATACTGCTTTTTGCGATGGGAGCGGCCTGCGCCATGACCCAGAAAAATCTCTTCATGATTCTGATCGGCGTGGAAGTTATGCTGAACGCTGCGGGAATCGCATTCGTCGCCGCCGCCATGCGCTGGCAGGACATGAACGGACAGGTCATGGCCTTGTTTGTCATGACAGTTGCTGCGGCTGAAATCGCCGTAGCCCTGGCGCTCATTGTGTGCATCCAGCGTCGAACCAGATCCACCAACGCCGATCACTGTAGTATGCTGAAGGGATGACGTGAAACCGGTACTCTTTCTACTAATATCATTTCCCCTGTTGGGTGCCTTGATACTGGCGCTGATCGGA
The DNA here is from genome assembly GCA_903839535.1 of uncultured Desulfobacteraceae bacterium. GTDB lineage: Bacteria > Desulfobacterota > Desulfobacteria > Desulfobacterales > Desulfatirhabdiaceae > RAAP-1. Next base: position 19,380 of record CAIMCT010000298.1, on the reverse strand, counting down.
CGGCACCTGTCCCGACGCGCCGTTGAAACCATAGCCTGCACAGCAGTGGTGGCAGCCTTTGTCCTGGCACTGACCGCCTTTCTCCTGTCCGGTCAAAAAACTCAAAGCCTAACCCTGGCGCAGTGGTTTAGCGCTGGTTCGTTTCAGGTGGACATGGATATTTACTATGATCCCCTGGCGGCCATGATGGCGCTAATGGTCACCTTTGTATCCAGCCTGGTCCACATCTATTCGGTGGCCTACATGCGCCGCGAAGGCGGTTATATCCGCTATTTCTGCTTTCTGAACCTCTTTGTATTCGCCATGTTGGTGATCGTAACCGCCGGGAACCTGGTGTTTCTATACCTGGGATGGGAAACGGTGGGTCTTTGTTCCTACGCGCTGATAGGTTTCTGGTACGAAAAACCTGACGCTGCAAACGCCGGTGCCAAGGCTTTTGTGGTAACCCGGTTGGGCGATGTAGCCTTTGGTGTCGCCATTGCGCTCTGCTGGATCAATCTGGGTCATCTTTCTGTTTCCGGCATTAACGACAGCGCCGCCAACCTCGGTTCCCAGGCAGCCGGGATTATTGGATTCTTGCTGCTCCTGGCGGCGATCGGCAAGTCCGCGCAGCTTCCCCTTGCTGTCTGGCTCCCGGATGCCATGGCCGGCCCCACGCCTGTATCTGCGCTAATTCACGCCGCCACCATGGTCACCGCCGGGGTTTATCTGCTGATGCGGTTTTTCCCTGTCATTCAGGGCTCGCCTATTGTCATGGCTCTTATTGCCTGTGTCGGTGTCATGACCATCTGCTTTGGCGCTCTTGCCGCTCTGGTTCAAAAAGATATCAAACGCATTCTGGCCTATTCCACCATCAGTCAGGTAGGGTACATGTTTTTAGCTGTAGGCGCTGGGGATCTGGCGGGAAGCCTGTTTCACCTGATTTCCCATGCTTTCTTCAAGTCCCTCCTATTCCTGGCTGCAGGCTGTGTCATTCATGCGCTTCACGAAGAACAGAATATTTTCCGGATGGGAGGGCTGCGGCGAAAAATGCCCCAATTGTTCTGGTTGTTTCTGGCAGGAACGGCTGCGCTGGGAGCCTTTCCCCTGACAGCCGGGTTTTTCAGCAAGGATCGCATTCTTCTGGCCGTATTTCTTCAACCTCATGCGATTTACAAAGTTTTATGGGCCATTGCAGCGATGGCCGCCGTAATCACGCCGCTCTATGCATTCCGGTTGTTTTTTGTTGTCTTTTTCGGGCAGCCTCATGCAGACAGGAGCCGAGCGTCTGCGCCAGCGCCCGTCTCCCATCCATCTGTCCCCAACCTGATGACATGGGTCCTGTGGCCGCTGGCCGTCCTCTCATTGTTTGCAGGATTTTTGAATCTCCCCGCCAACTGGGCCGGAAATGAGTGGCTGGCTCATTATCTGGCGATGGTTCCGGGTGCTGCGCCGGAGCTGCACGCCTCCCAGGAAATGGAATCCACCACGCAATTGGGATCAGCACTGATAACGATTGTTATGGTAATTTTCGCCTGGATTTTTTACGGCGCCAGCATTCAGCCAAATGAGTGCAATGATGAGACATTTCAAAAGAAATTGCAATCTCTGTTCCTGAACGGCTTTTACCTGGATCGGTTCTACCAGACCCGGATCATCACGCCCTACCGGAAAACGGCGGAATTTTTATGGCATAAAGTTGATGCAGGATGGGTTGATGCCGCGCTGGATCAAAGCGCCCGGTCATTCCTGACATTAGCTGAAAGGCTCAGACTCTGGACAACGGGCAGAGTCTCGCAGTATGTCTCCATGATGGTTACCGGATTTACCCTGATATTGTGCAGCCTTACCGTGGCATGGTGGTATCTTCAAATATGAACTCAACTCCCCTTCTTGGCATAATTGTTTTTCTTCCGCTGATGGGCGCTCTGGGCGCGCTGGTGTATCGGCAAAATGAGCGGGCATGTCGCCTGTTTGCGCTGACGGTAATGCTGACAGACCTTGTTCTGGTGCTGTCGCTTTTTGCTCTGAACACAAGTCCCCAGCTTGCCGGAAACTGGCTGCGGGTTGAAGACTTTTCCTGGATGGATTCGCTGGGGATTCGCTTTACCCTGGCTCTGGATGGCATCAGCCTGCTGCTAATTCTTCTTACCACAGCTCTTGGAGCACTGGCAGTACTGGTCTCATGGAGAGAAATCACCGATCATGTGGCTGCATTTCATTTTTTCCTGCTTGCCATGCTGACCGGCATCCTGGGTGTGTTCCTTGCAACAGACCTGTTTCTCTTTTACCTGTTCTGGGAGATACAAGCAATTCCGATGTTTTTTCTAATCGGTATATGGGGGCATGAGCGGCGCATCTACGCTACGGTCAAATTTGCGCTCTTCACCATTTCGGGAAGTCTTGTGATGCTCCTGGCCCTGCTAAGCCTTCACATTATTCATGCACGCCAAACCGGTGAAACTACTTTTGCCTTGCTCCAACTGATGCATACCTCCTTTAGCCTACCATTGGAGCTGACACTTTTTGGCGCTTTTGCACTGGCCTTTGCCATCAAGATTCCGTTGATTCCTTTGCACACCTGGCTTCCGGACGCACATACCGAGGCGCCTACGGCCGGAAGCGTTATTCTGGCGGGACTCCTTCTAAAAACCGGAGTGTATGCTCTGCTTCGCTTTGCATTTCCGCTGTTTCCCGCCGCGGCCCAGTTTTTTTCTCCCCTACTACTGGTTCTGGGATTGACGGGAATGTTCTATGCTGGCTGGATCGCCCTGGCCCAGGAGGATTTAAAACGCCTGGTGGCCTATTCGAGCATAAGCCATATCGGGCTGATCGTTGTCGGTCTTAGCGTGTGGAATGTAACCGCCCTTAGCGGCTCCATGATTCAGATGATCAACCATGGCATCACAACATCCGCAATGTTTATCCTGATCGGTATGCTGGATGAGCGCCTGCATACGCGAAAGCTCTCGGAGCTTGGCGGACTGTGGAAAATCATCCCGGTATGGAGCGGGTTCTTTCTGTTTTTTACACTGGCCTCGCTCGGTCTTCCGGGCCTCAACAATTTTGTGGGCGAGATTCTGATTCTGGTTGGAACCTTCACGGATCGGCCGTGGGCTGCAGTAGCAGGATTCATTGGCCTTCTCTGGACTGTGTTGTATGGACTGCGGATGCTCAGGAAAAGCCTCTGGGGAAATGCTGACCCCAGGCCCGATATAGCGGATCTGACAAACCGGGAGCTGACCATTCTGATTCCGCTCTGTATAGGAGTACTCTGGCTGGGTCTGCATCCTGGTCCGGCTTTGGAAATTATAGGGACGGCTCTGGCCGGACTGAACTCAGGAAAGGGGCTGCTTACGTTGGCCCCATGAAAATGGTTATGAAGTTTAAATATAGACATTCAGAAAAATAATTTCGCAGCGTTATCGGTCGGAGATATACTACAGTATTATCTCCTCTCTGCTGCCTTGCGAAATGAATTTTCTGAAAGTCTATAGCTCAAATTCGTCATCAACCGCTTCAACAATTTTTGACTTTTTACGCAAAAGATATTCAGGAATCAACCATGACCGTATTATCCTGGCCAAAAGATATTCTGGCCGTTCTCTTCCAGCTCCTGCTGGCAGGTGGAGGCATCACCGTTTTCGCTGTAGGCGCTTTTGTAAAAAACAAGCCAAAGTCCCTGCTCTTTAGCCTGGCAATTGGCTCTGTTCTTTCTGCGGCAGTGGCCGCGCTGCTGATAGACGGCGGCAGAATGCCATTCTTTCAGATGCTGGATGTGGGCGTTTATGCGCGCTTCTTCAACGTACTCTTTGCTCTTGTCGCCTTTTTCTCGCTACTGTTCAGCCATCAACATGCCGGCTTGCGGCAGGTGGCAGGTGATGAATTCTATGGGCTTATGATCCTGGCGGTTCTGGGAATGTCGCTGGTGGCCGGCGCAACCCACTGGCTGATCTTTTTTCTGGGATTTGAGCTGCTTTCACTGGCGTTTTATATTCTCATCGCGATGCGCCGGGATGATCTACCTGGAAATGAAGCGGCTCTGAAATATCTGATCATGGGCATGGTTTCCGGCGGTTTTTTGGCATTTGGCATTGCAATGTTTTACGCATCGACTGGAACGCTCGACATGCCCATTGGCCTGGCTGACCTGAAAAAGGTTGTATCTCCGACAGGCATGCTCCTGTCCCTTGGCCTGATTCTATCAGCAACTGGTTTCAAGATTTCCCTGGTTCCCTTCCACCTGTGGACTCCGGATGTCTATCAGGGAGCACCAACGCCGGTAACTGCTCTTCTGACTACTGGTTCCAAGATCGCTGTTTTCGCCGGACTTCTTCGCATCCTGATGCTGTCCTCGAACTGGCTTTGGGCGCACGCCACCCCGGTGCTATGGACCCTTGCCGCAGCAACGCTTCTGACAGGAAGCATCACAGCTCTGGCTCAGACGCGAATAAAGCGCCTCCTGGCCTACTCGTCCGTGGCCCAGATGGGCTATGCTGTAATGGGAGTGCTGGCCACAAGAGAGGACGGAGGACTGGCTGTCATGTTTTATTTCACCGCCTACGCCCTGATGGATATGGGTGCTTTCGGCGCCATCTCAACACTTTGCGCATCACCTGAGAGCGACCTGGACGAGCTGGAAAACTACCGTGGTCTTGGCTATTCTCACCCTTGGCAGGCGGCGCTTCTAACTATTTGCCTGCTTTCCCTGGCCGGGCTGCCGCCGACAGCAGGATTTATCGGCAAATTCATGGTGTTCAAGGCTGTCCTACAGGCCCAATATATAGTGCTGGCGGTTATCGGTATCGCTTCGGCCATTCTGTCCATTTTTGTCTATCTCAAGGTGATAGTAGTCATGTTCATGAGGTCCCAAAAAGACATGGCGGTTACCAGCGGCTTTGGCGTTGAAGCACGCTTAGCCTTTGCGTTGATTCTTTTCGGCGTGATATGGGCCGGCGTATTTCCTTCGCCTCTGCAGGCCCTGATTTCCAGGATTATCACTTCGATCAGCATTTAGCCTCCGGCGGCAAAGGAAGGGATGCAATGATCGCCACAAAAACAAAATACGATTTTATGTATCTTTCTTAAACTCGATCACCCCATATATGAAAATGATACTTCCCCCTTTGGAAAAGGGGGATCGAGGGGGATTTTTCAGGTAGATATACTGCGAACTGGTATAATTTTACGTTTTTGGTCCCCCACCCCAACCCTCCCCCGCTGGGAGAGGGAGTTTATGAAAAGCGCAGATTATGCCAGTTCGCAGTATAGCTTCCTAAATCCCCCCTGGCCACCCATTTTCAAAGGGGGGGAATCCTTTCGATTTTAGTTGTGATTAGCGGGCACAAGAGCGTTCGATGAAATTTAAGAATGATACGATTTTATACCGAATTATGCCATAGCCCAGGAAGATATAATCTTTGAATTTAGATACTCTGACAATGGAAGGATATGCGGGAGATGTGGTGTGAAAAAGGCAGTGTATATATACTGCGAACGGGCATGATCTTTCGTCGTAGAGCCGGTGTCTTGCTGGCTGCAGCAGCCGGCAGGATGCCAGCTCTACATACGCTTTCCTTCCCCGGCGGGGGAGGGGGTTTATGGAAAGTTCAGATCATGCTCGCTCGCAGTATAATTCGTAAATTTATCCTGTCTCAAGTACATATTTTGATTTGCCTAAAACCTGTTCTGGCTGAAATCATCATACACAGAGGACTTTTATTAAATGTCCGATAATCCTTGGAATCAAAATTATTCCGCCGATAAAATCTTCGATGACTTGCTCAACCTTTCCAGTGATGGCATTTATGTTTTCGGTGAAGATGGCGGATTTCTGGAAGTCAATCCCGCATACTGCAATCTGCTGGGCTATTCCCGTGAAGAGCTGCTAGCCCTGTCCATTCACGATGTAGAAACAAACATATCCCATGAAGCATTTTTCCGTCGCATCGAAGCCTCCAGGGCTTCAGGCGCTGCCCGGTTTGAAACCTCACTTTGCCGCAAGGACGGGTCCATGGTGGATGTTGAAATCAGCACCACACATATTAAATTGATAGCTTCCCCCTTTGGCAAAGGGGGATTGAGGGGGCTTTTCACTGTAAAAGATACAAGCCTATTTCTTTCGATAGTTCGTGATCTGACCTGGCATCGTGTGGAGGAAGCCGAAAAAGTCCGCATCGTTGCTCTTGAACAATCCGTTCAGGGCAAGCTGGAAGAAACCCTGGCATCTCATGCTGCGATGTCCCGCAATAGCGTCAGTCTGCGCGAACAAATCTTTGAATCTAATCGGCACCTTGAAGAAATTGTTCGGGAAAGAACCCGGGATTTGAAAGAAGCCATGTCGCTGGCTAAAATAGCCAGCGATGCCAAATCCAGCTTTCTGGCCGGCATAAGCCATGAACTGCGAACTCCGATGAACGCCATCATTGGGTTTTCGGATGTCCTGGCCGAGGAATATGTCGGCCCGCTCAATGCCAAACAGCGCGAGTATGTTGGGGATATCCTGGACAGCGCAAAACATCTGCTGCTGTTGATCGACGACATTCTGGATGTGTCCCTGATCGAATCCGGCAGGATGACCATGGAACCTGATGTGGTAAGGCTCAGCGGCCTTCTGGAAGACAGCCTGATCATGGTCAGGGAAAAAGTCGGTAAACACTCCATTGCCATCCGCATTGAAATGAAAGCGCAAACATCGGATATTGAAATTGTTGCAGACCCGCAAAAGCTCAAGCAGGTATTGTTCAACCTGATTTCAAACGCCGTAAAATTTACGCCGGACAGCGGCGACATCGTAATAAAAACCGGTTTTGCGGGCCATGATTCCAAAACCATTCAAATCATTGTCGAGGATTCCGGCATTGGCATTGCGCCAGAATACCTGGAAAAAATCTTTGAGAATTTTTTTCAGGTTCAAGGTGGCATTCTGGATAAAACCCAGGGAGCTGGGCTGGGCCTTTCCTTAGTCAGGCAGCTTGTCGTGATGCACGGCGGAAGGGTGTGGGCCGAAAGCACCGGCATAGGAAACGGCAGCCGTTTCGTGGTGGAGCTGCCGGTGAATGGTCATTGAGGCGAAAAAACGTGGAGGTAGCTCACAGCCTCCTAAAAGGACGGTATGAAACTCGAATCTTTCAGCAGATATTTTTCCTTCCGAACCAGGCTGATGATTGCCCTGGTGCTGATGGGTGTCGTTTCTGCCGGTATTGTGGCGGTTTATGGTTTTTTTCACGAACGCCACCAGATTTATGAACTCGTTGAAAAACAGTATGTCGCCGTCAATCAGGCTGAAGTAATGAGGTTTCAAACCCTGCTGAATCAGCTTAAGGAGAATCTGCTGCTGGCAGCCACGATGCCCCGTGTACAGGATCTGATCCGCGCCCGTGACAACGGTGGCTATGATCCGGAAAGCAGCTCTACCTACAACCAGTGCATTCAGCGATTGGAGCTGATTTTTGTGTCCATGCACAAAAACAGCGGTCGGTACGTCCAAATACGCATTCTTGACCAGACCGGCCTGGAACTGGTACATGTGGACCGGGATGGAAAAGAGCCTATTGTGGTTCCGGCCATGAGCCTCCAACAAAAGGCGGATCGACCCTATTTTCTCGAAACTATAAAGCTGACTGCTGGCCAGATTTACATCTCCGATCCATATCTGAATCAGGAAAAAGGAAAAATCGTTATTCCTCACCAACTGGTCATGCACCTGGCAACCCCGATTTTTAACAATGTCAATGAATTACGGGGAATCCTTGTCATTGATATTGATGCGAACCTTGCAATTCACAGGGCCTTTCCCACCGTGGCGGATGCAAACGATGATTATCGGACATTTCTTGCGACCAATCGCGGATTCTACATTCATCACAGCAGTGATCCGGGCAGGGAATGGGGCGGACCGGATAACTTAAACACTGGCCATTCGCTCTGGAAAGACTATCCACTGGAGGCTAAAACCCTTTTATCCGGAAGATCAGGCAGAGTGGAAGCCGAGCAGTGGGAAATCTTTTTTGCGCCGGTGTCATTGCTGTCAGACTCCGATTCTGGCAGTTTTATGGTTCTGGGTACGATTGTGCAGCACAATCGTATTCTATCTGCCGCCAATCAATTTCTTGACATCTTTTCTGCGGCTATGATTCTGGTTGGAGGATTAGCAATTGTTGCGGCGTTTTTGCTCTCTCGCCTGATGACTGCTTCGTTGAATGCTATGAGCATTGGGTCCAAACAAATCGCATCCGGAAGACTGGATCAGCGGATTCAGGTCAAGGGTGCCCCGGAATTCATTGAACTTGCCCTGGATTTTAATGAAATGGCCGCTATGCTGGAAACATCCTATAGAGGTCTTCAGGCCGAATATCAGCATCTGTTTGAAAACGCCAATGATGCCATTTTTATTCATGATTTAAGCGGCCATATACTGAATGTCAATGAAACCGCTGTCCGGCGTCTGGGGTACAGCCGGGAAGAACTCCTGATCAAAAAAATTCAGGAAATCGACACACCGGAAGAGGCCAGCCTGTATTTCATAAAGCAGACGCACATTAGTGAAAAAGGGACAGCCATATTTGAAAGCATACATCAGCGTAAGGACGGCTCAGTTATTCCGGTCGAGATCAGCGCAACAGTGCTGAGTTATCGTGCGAAGCCGGCCATACAGAGTTTTGTCCGGGATATCAGCGAGCGTAAGCGGACTGAAGCCGGACTTCTTGCTGTGTCAAATGAGAATACCCGGCTTTATGAACAGGTGCTTCAGGAAAAACGATATGCCGAAGCCGTGATTCAAAGCATTTCAGACGGTGTCTATACCGTGGATCGAAACCGTGTGATTCTCTCCTGGAACAACGGGGCAGTGGAAATCACCGGATATGGGGTTCAGGATGCACTCGGCAAAACCTGTTCTGAAATTCTTGCTCACCAGGATGAATCCGGCCATTCGTATTGTGAAACCGGGAATTGTCCTTTGTCAATAGTCTGGGGGACGAGCGTTTCTGCTGAGATTAAGAAAGTGCTTTCCCGAACCAAATCCGGCAAGCTGATTCCGGTTTCTCTGTCAGCGTCGGCAATTGTGGATAGCGATGGCCAAAATCTTGGGGGGGTTGAGGTTTTTCGGGATGTTTCAAAGGAAGATGAACTGATTCGCGGCATTCAACAGGTCAGCCAGGCCAAATCCAATTTTCTGGCCAGTATGAGCCATGAACTTCGAACGCCTATGAACGCCATTCTTGGCTTTTCAGAAGTGCTATTGGAAGAATATTTTGGTCCACTCAACGACAAACAACGGGAATACATTTCGGATGTTCTATCCAGTGGCAATCATCTGCTCTCGCTCATTAACGATGTTCTGGATTTATCCAAGATTGAAGCAGGTAAAATGGAGCTGGAGTTGGGACGGTTTTATGTGGCGGATATTCTGGAAAACAGCATTCGTATGGTTCGTGAAAAGGCTAACAAACACGGCATTCGTATGAACCTGAATATCCCGCTGGATATGGAAACCTTTCAGATCGATGCGGATGACAGAAAACTCAAACAGATTTTGTTCAATCTTCTTTCCAATGCCGTCAAATTTACTCCGGATGGCGGTAGTGTCGCCCTGAAGACTCGATTTTCAGACCCATCATCGAAGAGCCTTCAGATCATTGTTGAAGACACTGGCATCGGCATTGATCCGGATCATCTTAGCAGAATATTTGAGGAATTTTATCAGATTCAGAATGGTGTAGTTAATAAAACTCCAGGAACCGGACTTGGGCTGTCTATATCCCGGCAGTTTGTACAGTTGCACGGCGGTGATATCCGGGCCGAAAGTGAGGGGCCGGGAAATGGAAGCCGTTTTGTGATCGAACTCCCATGTCGCCAGACATTTAACAGCAGTAGCGAGTGATGTGAGCCAAGGGGGTTAGTTTTTTCTCGCCCCTCAATACTCGTCCCTCACACCTATTTAGAGACAAGAGGAATGACCATGGGCAAAACCATATTAGTTGTAGAAGATGAGTTATTAAACATAAAACTGATCCGGGAAATTTTGACCTATCGAGGGGATACAGTCTTCGAGGCCGCCAATGGCAGAGAAGGCATTGATCTGGCTATTGAAAAAAAACCCGACCTCATTCTCATGGACATTCAAATGCCGGTAATGGACGGCATGGAAGCCACCCAGCTCATCAAGGCAAATCCGGCAACCCGGCATATTCCCATTGTGGCCCTAACCGGATACGCAATGGATGGAGACAAAAAACGAATGCTTGAAGCAGGATGCGACGGATATCTCTCAAAGCCTTTTAAAATCAAGGAACTGTTGCAGGCGATTGATACTTTCTTTGATAGTAAATAGGGGGGTGGGTTTCGAGGGACGAGCTGTTGCTTTACTCGCTCCTTAAAACTCGTCTCATCACCTCTTTTAATGTGTGTACCAGGAAAAGCATGGAAAAAAAACCGATTATATTGATTGCAGACGATGAAGACCGCAACCGGCGGTTGATGGAAGCCCTACTGTTACCGATGGGTTATGAAGTCTTGAAGGCCGTCAACGGTGAAGATGCCATTGAAAAGGCGAAGGAAACGTCACCGGATGTGATTTTGATGGATGTCATGATGCCGGTGATGGATGGGTTTGAGGCGGTAAAGGTCCTGAAACAGGATGAAGAAACCCGGATCATCCCAGTGGTAATGGTTACGGCGCTTCGGGAAGTGAATGACCGGGTAAGGGCGCTGGAGGCCGGCGCAGATGATTTTTTAAGCAAGCCGGTTGATAAAACCGAACTCAGAACCAGGATTCGAACCCTGGTCAAGGTTAAAGCCTACAACGATCATCTTAGAAATTATCAGAAGCAACTGGAAGCCGAGGTTACCCTGAAAACCATTCAACTGCAAAAAACTCTGGACGCGCTTCAGATTGCATCTCTGGATTCCATACGTCGGCTTTCCCGGGCCGCTGAGTACAAGGATGAAGATACCGGCGCGCATATTGAGCGAATGAGCCGTTATTCTGAAGTCGTGGCTCGGAAAATGGGCCTTGATGGCAAAACTATTGAGCGCATTTTGTATGCGGCACCCATGCATGATGTGGGCAAAATTGGCATTCCGGATAAAATCCTGCTGAAACCAGGTAAACTTGACCCGGATGAATGGGAAATCATGAAGCAGCATACTACAATTGGCGCCAGAATTCTGGGAGGATCCCTGACAGGGTTTATCAAGCTGGCGGAGGTCGTCGCCCTTACTCATCATGAACGCTGGGATGGTTCCGGCTATCCCCGGGGCTTGAAAGGGACACAGATTCCGCTGGTGGGCCGCATAACTGCCATCGCCGATGTCTTTGACGCCCTGACCACACGAAGACCTTACAAGGAAGCTTTTTCTGTGGAAAAATCTTTCGCCATCATCCAGGAAGGAAAAGGAAGCCATTTTGATCCGGATGTCGTGAACGCTTTTTTTGCGGTTCAGGATGAGATTATAGCGATCAAGAATGAATATCAGGAATAGGGAAGAGCATGACGGAAGTATGTTGACCGAAAAAATAATGAGTTTTGACGGAGGAATTCAATGAAGTTTTTGAACAAAGGCATCTCATTGCAGCAACTGAAACAGACGTTGCCACTTTTCCTTGCTCTGATCGTAGCCGGTCTTGCAGGCAATTATTTCAGATTCCCGATCTTTCTCAATATTGATTTTCTATTCGGCAGCATCTTCGCCATGCTGGCCTTGCAGTTCTTTGGGTTTGGCCGGGGTATTCTGGCCGCCACCATCATAGCCAGCTATACCTATATCCTCTGGAATCACCCCTACGCTATCATCATCATGACCGCTGAGGTGGCGGTTGTCGGCTGGCTCATGGGCCACCGCAAGATAGGAATGGTGCTGGCCGATACGCTCTACTGGCTGATCGTTGGTATGCCGTTGGTTTACCTTTTCTACCACATTGTCATGGATATTTCTTTCAGCAATACCGCCATTGTCATGACCAAACAGGCGCTGAACGGCATCGCCAATGCCTTGGTAGCACGGCTGATCTTTACCGGTTTTTCACTTCTTCGGTCGCGTTCATCGCAGATGTCATACCGTGATATTATCTACAACCTGCTGGCCCTTTTTGTGTTGTGTCCGACACTGATAATTCTGGCGATTGGCAGCAGAACTGATTTTGCCGAAACCGATCTCCATATTCGCACCTCGCTGATTCAGGATAGTCAGCTTGTGAATCAACGCCTGAAAACCTGGATGACAAACAGAGAATCACCCATTGTCAATCTGGCGGAGATGGCTGCTTCCATGTCTCCGCAGCAGATGCAGTCCTATCTGGAACTTGCACAGAAATCGGATGTCAATTTTCTGCGCATAGGGCTGCTGGACAGAGAAGCCATCACTACCGCCTTCTTTCCACTGCTTGACGAACTGGGACAAAACAACATCGGCAAAAACTTTGCTGATCGCCCTTACATCCAGGCCCTCAAACGGATGCTAAAACCGATGTTATCGGAAGTGGTCATGGGTAGAATCGGTACTCCCAGGCCGATTATCGCGATGCTTGCGCCGGTGATCATTAGTGGAGAGTACGGCGGCTACGTCAGCGGAATCCTTAGTCTGGAGCAGATACGGGAGTACCTTGACACGAGTACGCAAGAAATTGCCATGCTCTACACACTGATTGATAAAAATGACAACGTCATTGTGACCAATCGAATCGACCAAGTTGTGATGACACCATTTGTGCGCGGCATGGGCGCCATCAATTATCTTGACTCAGGGATCAGTCAGTGGATGCCGACTTTGCCTCCCAATACCCCTGTCTCGGAACGCTGGAAAAAATCGTTCTATATCGCGGAAACCACCATCGGCAGCCTGATGGAATGGAAACTGATTCTGGAGCAGCCTGTGGCACCCTTCCAGAAGAAACTCTACGATAACTACACCGGCAAGTTGATCCTGCTGTTCATGATTTTGCTCGGAGCGTTGATACTGGCGGAATTTTTGAGCCGCGGGGCTATTGTTACGCTCGATAATCTGCGTCTTATCACCAATGGGCTTTCTGACAGATTGTCGATGGATGGCAAGGCGGTCGTCTGGCCTGAAAGCGGCGTAAAGGAGCTAAATCATTTGATCAATAATTTCAGTGATATGACTGATTCGTTGATAAGACAGTTCAACAAAGTCCGGCAGATCAACAAATTGCTGGAGCAGCGGGTGGAGGAATTGCGGCAGGCAAATGAGTACCAACGGACGGAAATAACCGAGCGCAAGCGGGCGGAGGCGGCAATGCTGAAATCTGAAGAAGCCCTTCACGCCGCCCGCAAAGTGGCGGAAGCGGCCAATCGGGCCAAAAGCATATTTGTGGCTAACATGAGCCACGAAATCCGCACTCCCATGAATGCCATTCTGGGATTTGCACAGATACTGGAGCGCGACCCATCGCTCACGCCTCAACAGGCCGAACATGTCCGGATCATCGCTCGCAGCGGCGGGCATCTGCTCCATCTGATCAACGACATTCTTGACATGTCCAAAATCGAAGCCGGGCGGACCGACCTAAATGAGGTCGATTTCTGCCTGCACGATCTTCTAAGCGACCTTGAGTTGATGTTCCGCTCCCGCGCCGCCGCCAAGGGATTGCAGCTTCTTGTGGAGCGGGATGAAAGCGTACCGCGTTATGTCACCACCGACGATGGCAAACTGCGACAAGTATTAGTCAACCTGATGGGAAATGCGGTCAAGTTTACGGAAACGGGCGGGGTCGCCTTGCGGGTCCGTGTCGAGGCGGTCGAAGGAGAAACCTTGAAAGACAAAGTATCCCTGCGGCTAATGGTCGAGGTGGAAGACACCGGCCCTGGAATCCCCGACTTGGACATGGGCCGGATATTCGATGCTTTTCAGCAGACAGCGACCGGCGCGAAAGCTGGCGGCACCGGACTGGGTTTGGCCATCAGCCGCAAGTTTGTGGAAATAATGGGCGGTGAACTCACAGTTAAAAGTCAAGTGAACACAGGGAGTTGTTTCCGGTTCGAGGTGCTGCTTACACAAGCTGGGGACATTGCCGAGCAGGAGCAACCAACATTGCGCCGCATCGTTGGTATGGAACCCGGCGCTGGGCCGTTTCGAATCCTGGTGGTGGACGATATACCAGACAACCGCACCCTTCTGTGCGAATTGCTCCGACCCGTGGGATTCGAGATTGCAGAGGCGAGCAACGGCGTTGAAGCCTTGGATGTCTTCGACAACTGGTCGCCTCATGCGGTACTCATGGACATGCGCATGCCAATCATGGACGGCTACGAGGCCACCCGGCGGATCAAGGCCACGGCGGCGGGCAGCGCCATACCCGTCATCGCCGTTACTGCCAGCGCCTTTGAAGACGATTTTGAACAGGTGATGGCTACCGGTATGTATGCCTATCTGCGTAAACCTTTCCGAACAGAAGATTTATTTGAGATGCTGGGAAAATGCTTGGGCCTGCACTATGTCTTTGCTGATGATATAGCCGATGCTCCTGGCCATAACAAAGCCGCACCTCTGACTATGGAATCAATCGCTGCGCTGCCACAGGATATTGTCGAAGCAATGCGACAGGCAGTGGAAGAAGGCAACATGGCCCGTTTGACAGAGCTCGTCGCCCAAGTGGAAAAGATTGACAGCGCTACGGCCCGTGGGCTGCAAGCGTTGACTGACCGGTACGACTACAAAAAACTCAGCCAATGGCTGGAAAAAGAGAGGGACTGACTTATGACTATGGCATCGGAAAGCACAAACATCATGGTGGTGGATGACACCCCGGCCAATTTGAAGCTTTTGCAGGAGATGCTGCAGGCCAAAGGTTACCTTGTGCTGACATTTCTCTGTGGTGCGACGGCGTTGAAAGCCGCTGCAAAGAACCCGCCCGATCTCATCCTGCTCGACATCAACATGCCGGAGATGAACGGTTTTGAGGTATGCGAGCGATTGAAGGCGGATGAAGTGCTGAAGGATATTCCAGTAATCTTTATCAGCGCTCTGACCGAAACCGCAGACAAGGTCAAAGCATTCGCCGCGGGCGGCGTGGATTATGTGACCAAACCGTTCCAATTCGAGGATGTGAACGCTCGCGTGGAGATCCATCTACGCCTGCGAAGGCAGCAGCTTGAACTGCGATCACTGAATGAGCTAAAAAACCATTTTCTGGGAATGGCGGCGCATGATCTTCGTAATCCACTGGGCTGGATCATGGGATATAGCGAATTTCTGGCTATCGAACTCAAGCCTTCGCTGACCAAGACACAAGCTGAATTTTTCGATATTATCGTCACTTCGAGTAAATTCATGCTCGGACTGGTCAATGATTTGCTCGATATATCCACGATCGAATCCGGATACTTCAGTATTAATAGGCAGCCGGTCGATATCACTGTTCTGATCAAGAGAATCGTTGAAATCAACAGGGTGCTGGCTTCCAAAACAAATAAGCCGATAATCATAAGCTGTCCGGAGCAATTGCCTCAGGTGTACGCTGATATTCATAGAATCGAACAGGTGATCAACAATCTTCTTTCCAACGCGATGAAGTATTCTCAACCAGGAACCGATATTACCGTCCGTCTGCGTCATGAGAACAATGAAGTCATAATCTCGGTTGCCGATCAAGGCCCCGGCATTCCGGAAAAAGAACAGCGCAAGCTTTTCCAGGCCTTCGGGAAAACATCGGTCCAGCCTACTTCAAAGAAAGAACGCAGCACCGGGCTGGGCCTGCTTATTGTAAAGAAAATCATGGAAGCGCATGAGGGGAGAATATGGTTACTGTCGGAACCGGGAAAGGGTACCGAATTCATTTTTTCTCTTCCGCTCATGCCATAGCGGGACATAATATTACTGTGCGGATTGCTTAATATGCGTTTGACATCCTTGATGATTGCGGCTACAAGTCCAGTATGAGCGATATTTCCAAAACCATTCAAATCATTGTCAAGGATTCCGGTATTGGCATTGCTCCAGAATACCTGGAAGAAATCTTTGAGAATTTTTTCGACCTGTGCGGTTAGGAATCGCGCATCTATCCAGGCTATCGGAATGATGTAGCAGGCCACTGGCCATCTCCGCAAAGCCAAAACCCCCTTCCCTTTCTGTCACCCAGGCTGGATCATGGGGCATTATTCCTGTAAAATTCTTGACATTGGCAACGCCTACGGAATTGGGGAAGAATCCAAACATTGGTGCATCATTGGGAGAATCCCCGACATAAATCACTTGCTCTCTGATGGCATTGATATCCTCTGAAAAAACCTCTTCGAAGAGTAGCCGGGTCATGGCCAGTTTATCGTAGTCTCCGAACCAGCCATTGACGTGAATGGAGCTGATTTTGGCTTGCGCCCCGGCTTCCGTAAAGCAGGCCACAATGAGGTCAATGTCCACAGATGTCAGCGGTGCTACATCCTCACAAAAATCAATGGCCAGATCTGCTTCACGGTAAGCCTGATCCGAAGCCACCCGAGCGCCTGGAACCGATTTCAGTACCTGCCGTTGAATGGCATCAAGGCGCTTTCTGTCTGTACAGCGCTCTTTCTCTAATTTCCAATAACGCCGGATCATTTTGCGGATGCCGCCGTTATAGCGAAAATAGAATGCCCCATTTTCACCCACAACACCATCCACCGGCCACATCCGTGCAATATGGTCGCACCAGCCAGCCGGCCTGCCGGTGATCGGAATCACTGCAATACCCGCCGCTTGTAATTTCTCCATCGCAACAAACGCAACAGAGGGCAGGCGACCGTTAATTGTCAGGGTGTCGTCAATGTCCGTCAGGACGTATCGTATCGGATTTGATTCAGAAATTAAAAATTCAGCAAATGATTTCATAACCTGTTTTATCATTTTTTCAGTCAGATAGGCCAGCAATTTCAGGGTACATCTCATTGGGCGGTGCTGATGCATGAAATAAAGAACTGTAGTCCATTATTTCATGGCATTAGCAGTTTTTGTGTATGGATTCCTTGCGATAAGTTTTTTTGAACGCCTTGCAAACTGTCTGTTTAACTGCCTTTGAAAAGCTGTGCGTCAGCACTGATTATTGGGGTATCTTTTGCTATCTTTTCCAGAGGCCTTTTATGTTATAAGTTCGTTTGTTTGTCAAGAAAAATTACGCATAGGTATATAAGTTTTCAGCAATTCTAATTATGGCGAATTCATAGTGTGAATTTTGAACCAATTAGCAAAATAGCAGCTTGAAACATGTACATTCTCCCACTTTTGCCGATATTTTGTCCGTTTTAAGAAAATGGTCTCGATGTCTAAGTTCATAATTAGAATTGCTGATAAGTTTTGTCTTTTGTTTACAAACCCATCTACTAATAATCTCATGAGGGGGGTGGAATTTATGTCAAAAGCAGATGTCAAACCAATTTTTCGTATTCAAACCGGACGATATTGCGATCCTTGCGATTGAATTCCACGCCGATCAAATATAGTTCATCCGCCTCGGCACGGTATTTTTCATGGTATGCTTTCTCCTTGATCTGTTTCAGAGCGCTATTTTTTCCTGCATTCATATCCACCACCTTGAATTCCAGAATAAAAACCCGCCGTTCCAGTTTGACGGTCAGATCGATCCGGCCATGATTAGTGGTATCCTCCGCCGTGACATCCAGCCCAAGCGCGGTAAAATAGCAGTAAAAAACAGAGGCGTAATAGCCTTCATACTTGGCTATCTGATTTTTGCGGTACCAGTCGTGTGGGATGGAAGCGAAAAATGAATGGAAAACTTCCCGCACTTTTTCAAAATCCGGCATCAATAATGCCTGATATAGGGCATATTTGTTCCGTTCGCTGTCCTTTCGGGACTGAGTCAGATAGTTCAGCAGGTATGCAGTGAAACTGGTTTTCACTTCTGCATTGGGATAGCCGAGACGAAACACAATGTTATTCAGGATAGTCTTATGGTCTTTGATGGTCAGATATCCGGTTTGAAACAGAAGTGTTTCCAAATCCATTACATCGACATCAAAGCTGCTCATCATGTCTTCTGATGTCTGAATCAACTCGATGTCCAAAGCAGAGTACTGTTTCTCCTGAATGAGTTTCAACAAAAATGTTGGCGTTCCGGTTGCAAACCAGTAATTCCGAAACTGATGATGTTTGAGAAAAAGCAGAATATCAAACGGATTATAGACATGATCCCCCATGAAGTTGTAGCCATCGTACCACCGCCTTAGCTTCTGAATATCCACCCCCTGCAACCGGTCTGCAAAGGTTAGTGACAATTCGTCATGGGTGTAGCCACATATTGTGGCGCAATCCTGGTCCAAGGTGATATCCTCCAAGTTGTTCAACACGCTGAAAAGACTGACCTTGCTGAATTTCGATATTCCGGTGATAAAAACAAATTTCAGATATCGGTCGCAGTCCTTGATAACCGAATAAAAATTCTTCAGTCCTTCGCGAATCTCCTTGGCGAGTTCCGGATTTTCAATATTATCCAGAATAGGCTTGTCGTATTCGTCAATCAGGATCACAACTTGTTGCTGACGTTGATTATAAAGTTTGATGACCAGTTCACGGAACCTCAGACTCAACAGTTCTCCATTGATCAAGGTGCCGTAATTTTGTGCTATTTCATCCATTAACGAAATAATGGTGATCTCCAGATCGGCTGTTCTTTTTATAACGCCAGTCCCAAAGCTGAGGCTGATAACGGGATAACATACATCCCAGTCCCAATGATGTTCAAGAAATAGCCCGCTGAAGTACTCTTTTTTCCCGGCAAAAGCCTGCTTCAGTGTATCCAGAAACAGACTTTTGCCAAAGCGCCGGGGGCGGGACAGAAAATAATATCGGCCTTGATCCACTATCTTTTTGATGATGGGTGTTTTGTCAACATAATAATATGCATCGGATCGCATGATCTCGAAGCTTTGTACGCCAATAGGCAGTTTTTTCATGGTCGCTCATTGTCCTCTCAACAAAAGAAGAACTGAATATATTTGTTTTTAGAATACCATAGCCGAAATTTCACGGCGGGTCAAGATATCCCTAACTTGCCGCTTGCCAATATCGTTTCCAGGACAAAGGTTATGCTACCTTGCGATGCCAGACTACCCAAACAAGTTGGTCACATCGAGGTTCGTGGTGATAGCGCGTTCTTTATTGGAGCTCTTTTTGACTACCTTGAAGAGAAATTCAGCTCTTATATCGTAAAGGTAAAACTGAAAGGTTTGGTTCAGCTTCTTGAGAGACAAATTTGGAGCAAAGTGAAGAATCAACCTGGATACGAAACAACGGAATTCACCCATTCTTGCACCGATTGGACAAAGTCTCGCAGATTTGTAGCAGTTCGTATATACTGCGAACTGGTATAATTTTACGTTTTTGGTCCCCCACCCCAACCCTCCCCCGCTGGGAGAGGGAGTTTATGAAAAGCGCAGATTATGCCAGTTCGCAGTA
>CAIMCT010000297.1 GCA_903839535.1 uncultured Desulfobacteraceae bacterium | reverse complement strand
GGGCTAAACGAGCCAAATATATCGGGGTATTCTTAGTTGGAAATCACCTAACCTTATGGAGAAAGCATACCATTCAGTTGAGAATTATCTAACCCCCCAAGGGGGATGGGTGGGGTGATGACATCCAAAAACTGGTTTTAAATTGATCCCATTTTTATTCCTCGGTATATAAACGAAACCAAAATAGGATCAGTTTTTCACTAAAATATATGGCAATTTTCATCAGCCCAGGGGATGGGTCGAACGCTTATGTTTCAGGACAAAACGCGATTGATCGTGTCACTAAGCCTCTTAATCTGATAAGGTTTGCCCAGGAAGGCATTGGGACGTTCGGGATGTTCGCCCGCCATGACATGAGCCTCATCGTAGCCGCTGGAAAGGATCACCGGGATATCAGGCGATAGCTTGCGCAGAGCAATCAGTATATCCCAGCCGTCCATATGCGGCATCGCCCAATCGGAGAGAACGCAGCGGATTTCATCCTGGTGCTGCTGGAATATCTCCAGAGCTTCAACGCCATTCCTGGCTTCAAGCACCTTAAAACCCAGGTTTATCAGCATCATCTTGATCGCAATGCTTGCCAGCGCTTCGTCCTCGATCAGAAGCACCGCGCCACCCCCTTCAAACTTGGAGAGATTTTCTACTTTGTTAGTCTGTAGCGCTCCCGGCATGGCAGGCAGGTCGGGCAGGCAAGAGATCTCTTCAGTCGATACCGGCAAAAAGAGTCGAAAGATACTTCCACGGCCCGGTTTGCTCTCCACAGTGATACCACCGCCGTGAGCGCCTGCAATCCCCAGTACCACAGGCAGCCCCAGGCCCCGGCCGGTGAACTTTGTGGTGAAAAACGGGTCGAATATATTCTCGATATCCTTATCCATGATCCCGCAGCCAGCATCTGATACCTCAAGACAGGCATAGATATTATGCAGCGGATGCCAGTCGATAGGATAGCGATTCAAAGCGGAAATATTCGCATGGGAAACCGTCTTGACGGTCAGGCCAATGGTTGCCTGGTTCTCGCCGACGGCCTCCCAGGCATTGGCTGCCAGGTGGGCTAAAACCTGCTGTATCTGGCCTGCGTTGGCGCAGATAACGGGACCGGAAGTGGGTAAATGGGCCTTGAGTACCATGCTTTTCGGGGCTGCGGCCTGAATCAGAGGCAAACTTTGGCGGCAGACCTCGGACAGATCCAGCGATACATGATTGCCGGGCGCTTGCCCCAGATAGGTCAGCATCATACCACTGACATCAGCAGCCATGCGGGCCGCCTGCATGGCTGAGGTCAGGCTATCTATTGGATTGATGCCTTGTGGCAGGTAAATGTCCATGACCATTTCAAGGTTTCCCATCACGACCTGGAGCTGATTGTTGAAATGGTGGGCGATGGCCCCGGCCATGAGGCCCAGGCTTTTGGTCTTCCGAAGTTGGTTCTGAACATCGAGTTCCGTTTTTTCCACTTCAGCCTGCTCGTCCCGATATCGTTTCAGCTCAAGTTGGTTGTGTACCCGCAACCTGACAATGTCGGGATTGAACGGTTTGGTGATATAATCCACCACACCTAATTTCAGCCCGACAACTTCATCTTCCTGCTGCGTCATGGCGGTCAGGAATATTACTGGCACATCATCCAGACGCGGCATTGATTTAAGGGTTTTGCAGACATCGTAGCCGTTCATGTCCGGCATTATAATATCAAGCAGTATCAGGTCGGGATGATTGACTTCAGCCATTGCAAGAGCATCCTTGCCGCTGGTTGCAAAAACGATCTCATACTCATCCTCCAGAATCTCAATAAGAATCTGAAGGTCGATCGGCGTATCATCTACAATAACGATGGTCTGTTTCTGTACAATCAAGGTTGCTTCTTTGTGGCGATACTGATTGTTTCTGTCAGTCATTTGAGGTAAGCGTTCAGCCCTCTCCCCCTCGCCTCCCGCCCGCTGGGAGGGAGAGTGAACAGTTACCGTTTGAGTGATCTGTTTCATCCGGGGAGCTGCAACTGTCATTCCTTTCCCGTTCCTGGGCTTAATCCACTGTACAAGGGTTTTATACAGCTCATCGGGATTGATCGGTTTTGAAACATGGGCGTTCATACCGGTAGCCAGGCAGCGTTCTCGTTCCTCAGTCATGGCATGCGCAGTAATTGCAATAATGGGAAGTTCTTGGGCTGATTTCATCAGTCGTATAAGACGGGTAGCCTCGTAGCCGTCCATCACCGGCATCTGCAGATCCATCAAAACAGCATCAAACGGCGCTGAAGCCACCACCAGATTCACCGCTTCCTGTCCATTGCCGGCCAACTCTACCGTCAAACCAACCTGTTTCAGAAGTTCAGACATGATCTGTTGATTGATGCTGTTATCCTCCACCACCAGAATACGCGCCCCTGTCAACTGCCGTACACCAACATTGACGGAAGTCCGTGCATCGGTACACATCTGGCAGGATACTTCCTGGTTTCCGAGCATCTCTGTCATTGTTCTGAACAACGATGCCGGTGTGACCGGCTTGGAAAGGAAGGCTCGTATGCCCTGATCCTCCATGCCCTGCAGTACCGCCTCCTTAGAGTGGGCCGTCACCATGATGATCACACTCTCTTTCGCCGTATCAGAGCCATACAGTTCACGGATACGATGCGCTGTTTCGACACCGTTCATGCCGGGCATTCGGTAGTCCAGCAGGATGAAGTGGTAAGGATCATCCGTTCTGGCCCGTGTCAGCGCGTCGAGCGCCGTCTCCCCTGAATTCGCTGAAGTCACACGCATGCCGCAGGATTTTAGCATGGCGCACAGTATCTCCCGCGCTGCCTGATTATCGTCCACTACCAGGGCGCTCATGCCATGATAGTCAACAATCGTGCAGGCCGGCGCATGGCTCTGCGATGAAACGGCTAACTGGGCAGTGAAGGAGAAACAACTGCCCACTCCAGGCTCCGACTCAACCTGCAGGCTGCCGCCCATCAACTCGACCAGGCGTTTCACAATGGTAAGCCCCAGACCGGTACCGCCGTATTTGCGGGTGGTGGAACTGTCCGCCTGGGCAAAGGGGGCGAAGATACGCGCTATCTGTTCTCCATTCATGCCGATACCGGTGTCGGTTACCTTGAAGGTAATGGCCACGTCCTTATCATCCGGAGAGACTGTCTTGGAGGCTGCTTCAACGGAGATAACTACGTTTCCGCACTCGGTGAACTTTACGGCGTTGCCGGCTAGGTTATTCAGTATCTGCCCCAGTCTGAGAGGATCTCCGACCAGCACGCGTGGAATCTCCGGCGCGATTGAAAACATCACCTCAATCCCTTTTTCTTCCGCTTTCGGGGATATCTGATCGCCCACACTGTCGAAGACATCCGAAAGACTGAAATCAAGCAATTCAAATTCCAGCTTGCCTGCCTCGATCTTTGAAAAATCAAGTACATCGTTGATGATGCCAAGCAGAGATTCGGCTGATCGGCGGATTTTGGTAATGTAGTCGCGCTGACATGGATCGAGATTCGTCTGCAAAGCAAGGTAGGACATACCTGTTATGGCGTTCATGGGCGTGCGGATTTCATGACTCATGTTGGCCAGAAATTCGCTTTTGGCATGGCTGGCGGCCTCGGCCATTTCCTTGGCTTGCAGCAGTTCCTGGTTGGCCTTGATCCGTTCAACCATTGTCCAGACTGCGGCCATAAGCAAGGTCAGTTGAAGGATGTCAGTTTGATCATAGTCACTTTTTTTGTTGGCGACGGCGGCCACCCCAACGATCCTGTCATTGCTGAAAACCGGTATGGTTAGATAGCGGTACAGAACGGCGTGACCTTCAGGAAATCCCTTCTTCAGTGGATGGGCTGCCTGGAAGTCGTTCAGCATGATGGGCCTGCGCTGCCTGACTGCATCACCCCAGATACCGGTTTTGGAAAGCTCGTAGCGGTATTTCACCTCTGAAATGGTACACTCCTTCATGACACCCGTGGAGTAGGCATCGAGGGTAAATTGCTCACTTTTATCATCATAATGATAGACATAGCCGATTCCGCTCCCCGAAAGAGAGAGCGCCTTCTCAAGTGCGAAATCAAGCAGTTCCTGAACATCTTCAGTTTGATATTGGGAAATTTTGACAAGACTTTCCAGGCGACGTTCATTGAGTCGCAGTTGCTGTTCGGACAGCTTGAGTTCGGTGATGTTTTCGTGCGCAACGGCGACGCGAGCTTGTCCATCGCCCTGAACACGCGTGACCTTGAGATTGAACCAGCGTTTATCATCGGGACCATGACAGGGATACTGAAGTTGATAATTGCTCATTTGTCCGGAAATGACGGCGCGGATACCCGCGGCAACGGGGGCGGCTTCTTCTGAATCCTTACCGAGCGCTGCTTCACATGCAGCGATATAGTTGATGCCTTCACAGAGATTGATGCACAAGCCGGAATTGTCCTTTGCAAAATCCCGCCAGGCGCGATTCACGGAGACAATCAAGCCGGTTTCATCCAGAATGGCGATGTGGGCCGATAGCGCATCCAACGTCGCACTAAAAAAGTTAGAGGCTTTGCGCTCCTTTCCGGATGTTTTTCTCTGACGGTCGTTAGAGAGGCTGAAGAGAACGCCCATGACCATAAACATCAGGATGGAAAAAAGATGCGTTGGAGATTCGAGTGTAAATGAGTATATGGGAGGGATAAAATACCACCAGACGATAACCACAGAGATACCAGTGGAAATAAGCCCAACAATCAGACCACCAAGCCATGAGCTAAGAAAAACCGCCGGAAAGAAAAAAAACCAACTATATGGTTTGATTGTTTCCCAGAACATCCATTGCAGGAAAAATGCGATAAATGGCGGCAGTACAGCCAAAATCCGGCGAAGTCGTTCGTTTCGGTTCATTGTTGTCATATCATGATCCATTGTTCAGTCCGGTTACGTCCTTTATCCTTGGCCATGTACAACATCTGGTCAGCCATCTTGATCAGGTAGTCCGACGCAACATCTTCTGATGGGATGAGCGTAACCGTTCCAAGGCTTATCGTGACATAAGGCGATACTGGGGAGGCGATGTGAGGTATAAAGAGCGACTCAACTTTAGTCCGTATCCGCCCGGCAGTAATCAGCGCGCCAGTTGCATCTGATTCATTCAGGATGCAGACAAACTCTTCCCCGCCAAAACGGGCTGCAAAATCGGAGGCTCGCATGGATGCAAGCAGAGCTGCTGCGACCTGTTTCAGACAATCATCGCCGCCCAGATGTCCATAGGTATCATTGTAGGATTTGAAATGATCAATATCGATCATGATCAATGACAATAACGCCTGACTGCGCAGGGCGCGAGACCATTCACGATGAAGCTGCTCATCAAACGCCCGGCGATTTGGAATGCCGGTAAGACCATCAAGTAATGCAAGGCGAGCCTGATTGTCGCGGAAATGTTTCAGCTCAAGATGGTTTTTCACCCGTAACCTGACAACATCGGTATTGAATGGTTTGGTGATGTAATCCACCGCACCAAGCTTCAACCCGACAACTTCATCTTCCTGCTGCGACATGGCGGTAAGGAATATAACCGGCACGCCTTGCAGACACGATATCGATTTAATGGCTTTGCAGACCTCGTAGCCATTCATATCCGGCATTTGAATATCAAGCAGTATCAGGTCGGGATGGTTGTTTTCCGCAATTGCAAGTGCATCTTTGCCGTTGGTTGCAAAAACGATCTCATACTCGTCCCCCAGAACCTCAATCAAAATCTGAAGGTTGATTAGTGCATCATCAACAATCATGATAATCTGTTTCTGCTCAATCATGGTTGCCCCCTGATCTAGTTTGCATACATCAAGATGTCTGCTGCCCATTGGTTCAAGCTCTTTCCGTGGGCTTCAGCCATCATTGCGGCATGAGCATGAACCTCCGGCGGGATTCTCAGCATCAATTTGCCCGAGTAAGGCTTTTGGGGTGCTCTTCCCAGTTTTTCACAGGTGGCAAGATAATCGTCTACAGATTCATAAAATGCTTGTTTCAGCTCATTAACTGAATCGGCGTGAAAGCCGATAATATCCTTAATCCCAGCGATATGTCCAATAAAGCAACTATCTTCATCGCTGTATTCAATCCTTGCGGCATATCCTTTATAGACCATTGTACTCATGGCTTTACTCCTGCGTTTTCCAGAAATGTTTTTGCATCCCTGACTTGATATGGTTTCGCTTCTTTTTCCGGATGTGGTCGGTGAAATGTGGCTATGATGCTGCTCAATGCAAATCGAACCCGTGATCCAGTACCTTCAATTGTCTCTGCTCCCAACGATACAAACAATGATTCAATTTTTCGCCATTCCAACGTGCTTGGAGTCGGATGAGAAAAGATGGCAATCAATGTTTTCCGATGGGCCTTATTCATAATACAATAATGCTCCTAAAGCGAAATAATTTGCAATCATATTTTGGTAGCATTCTGTTGTTTGTCCAACTCTTCGGTTAACCTGGCGCGCCAATGACCTTTCTGCGTCCAAGCAGAATTCCACCCTTTTCTGGTTTTTATAGATATATGTTTTCCATCAGCAGTTTCAATGTCATGTTCACGAGAATCATCAACCATTGTTCCTTGGAACAACATTTTCCCATAAATTAGTGCATCATCAACAATCATGATAATCTGTTTCTGCTCAATCATGGTTGCTCCTTGACAGCAATGCCGATTCTTTCGGCCAACTGTTTGAGTGATGCCTGCGCCCCCTTGAAGTCAAAACCGCCAATCTGCTTCTCCAGTGTATCGCGCTCTTGTGTTACAGGAAGAATGATTTTCAAATCCCTGAACTTGTTTGTAGCAGAAACCCTGTTGAGGCTGAGCAGCGTATTCAATTCGTCCATAAGCCGAGCAATCGCATCCCGGTCAATGATCGCATCTTCACAGGGTGAGCCCGTTGTTGTATGCTGTGTGTCCTCCCTCTCCAGGATGACGGCAGCCTCAAACACCTCCGCTATTTGCAGTTCCATGGTATCAAGCAAGTCCGGAATCGTCAATTCCTTCCCTTCCCTGACAGCAGCCTCGAATTCACTTACTGTGGCGGCAAGGGTCTCGGCCCCGATATTACCAGCCACCCCTTTGAGGGCATGAGCCAGAGCCAGGGCCTGATTGTGGTCACTGGCTACCGCCGCCTGTCTGATGTTGGCCAGTGTTGACAGATTCTGGGTCCGGAAATCAACAATGATGGTTTGCAGCAGCGAGCTGTTGCCCCTGACCCTTGCCAGCACCCTGTCCATGGCGATGCCGGGCAGTTCTGCAGGAATGGCGATATCCCGTTTCTCTATGGGAGCTGCAATCAGTGAATCCTTGCAGTTCCTGGGCTGAATCCACTGTACAAGGGTTTTATACAATTCATCGGGGTTGATCGGTTTTGAGATGTGGCCGTTCATACCGGCTGCCAGACAGCGCCCTCTCTCCTCAGTCATGGCGTGCGCCGTAATTGCAAGAATGGGCAGCTCTTGGGCGGATTTCATCTGTCGTATCAGACGGGTGGCCTCATAGCCGTCCATCACAGGCATCTGTATATCCATCAAAACAGCGTCAAACGGCGATGAAGCGGACACCATGGAAACCGCCTCCTGTCCGTTGCCTGCCAACTCTACTGTAATGCCGATCTGTGTCAGCAGTTCAGACAGGAGCTGTTGGTTGATGCTGTTATCCTCCGCCACCAGAACACGCGCCCCTGTCAACTGCCGTACATCTACATTGACGGAAGTCCGTCCATCGGTGTGCAATTCGCCGGATGTCGCGTGGTTTCCTATTACATCTGTCATCGTTTTGAACAATAGCGCCGGCGTGAACGGTTTGGAAAGAAAAGCGTGTATGCCATGATCCTCCATACCCTGTTGAATCGCCTCCTTGGAGTATGCGGACACCATAATAATCACGCTCTCTTTTGCCGTATCAGAGTCACACATTTTCCGGATATAATGCGCCGTTTCGACACCGTTCATGCCGGGCATCCGGTAGTCCAGCAGGATGAAGTGGTATGGATCATCCGTCTGGGCCTGTTTCTGTAAAATCAGCGCCTCAATCGCCGCCTCTCCCGAATTTGCCGATGTCACCCGCATACCACGGAATTTTAGCATGGTATCCAGTATCTCCCGCGATGCCTGGTTATCGTCCACCACCAATGCCCTAATGCCGCTGAAATCGGTGGATGAGACGAGTGGTTGTTCATCTGTTCGAGACGAAACGCCTAAACAGGCAGTGAAGGAGAAACAACTTCCCATACACGGCTCCGACTCAACCTGCAGGCTGCATCCCATCAACTCGAGCAGACGTTTCACAATGGCAAGCCCCAGCCCTGTACCGCCGTATTTGCGGGTGGTGGAACTGTCCGCCTGGGCAAAGGGGGCGAAGATACGCTCTATCTGTTCTTCGTTCAGACCGATACCGGTGTCAGCGACCTTGAAGGTAGCCATAATGTCCTTAGCATTCGGAGAGGCTGTTTTGGAGGCTGGTTCAACGGAGATGACCACGTTTCCGCGTTCGGTGAACTTTACGGCGTTGCTGGTCAGGTTGTTCAGTATCTGACCCAGTCTGAGAGGATCTCCTATCAGTATCTGTGGAATTTCCGGAGCGATTGAAAACATCACTTCAATCCCTTTTTCTTCCGCCTTGGGGGATATCTGATCGCCCACCCTGTCAAAGATATCCGATAGACTGAATTCAATCAATTCAAATGTTAGCTTGCCTGCCTCGATCTTTGAAAAATCAAGAACATCGTTGATGACACCCAGCAGCGATTCGGCTGATTGGCGTATCTTGGTAATGTAGTCCCGTTGGCGTGGGTCGAGGTCCGTCTGCAACGCAAGGTAGGACATGCCTGTTATGGCGTTCATGGGCGTGCGGATCTCATGGCTCATGTTAGCCAGGAATTCGCTCTTGGATTGGTTGGCTGATTCGGCCTCACGGGTTCGCTGCTCCAATATTCTGTTAGTCTCCTCAAGCTTCAATTGCACCAGCTTGAGCTCGGTAACATCAGATACCAGCACATAGAACCCGCAAACATTTCCGCCATCCATGTCCGGTATATAGTGCGCCCAGGTATAACCGATTTCTCCGTTAGGCTTGGTAAGGGTACGTTCAAAATGCAGCATTTTCCCAGATAGAACCTCATGGATAAATGTCTCGTTTTTTCGGAACAGCTCTTTTCCCATCAAATCCTGCATCCGGATACCGGACATCTCTGCATTTGTTTTTCCAAACCAGGTCAGATATTGATTATTGGCAAAGTTGCAGCGCAGTTCGTTGGTCCAGTAGCCCACCATACCTGGGAGATTGTTGGCAAGGTTCTGCAGGAACTTTTGATGTTGTTCACGTTCAAACTCGAACTTGGCCGAGATGGCGTAAAATGTTCGCTGACGCTTCTGGTAAACCAGCAAACTGCATATTACAGCAAGCGCAAGAAGCAAAAAGACACCAATATGCAAAAAAACATCTTCGCGCCAGTCGGCATAAAGGTCCGACAGGTTACGACTGACCATCACCACCAGAGGCTTGTCCATCTTCAAGCTGGCTGGACGGATGGTACGCAGAGCGACCAGCTCAGCAGCGCTGGTGAATTCGCCATCGCTGAATACCGTTGCCGGCAGACCGCTTTGCAGGTGCCGGACAAGGCTGGAACGGGGTTTGGCCATGTCCGCATCAGGCATGGCCGGTATCGTTATGAACAGCAGGCCGTCTCCATGGACCAAGGCTGTCTGCATGTCATCTGAATAACGCACCGAGTTCAGTAGTGTGGAGAAATAATTCTTATCAAGACTGGCTAATATGATACCATCAAATTGGCCATCAGGTCCAGGAATTATTCGCACAAAGCCTGTGACCATGTTGCCTTCTACATTTTTAAAGGGTGGCGATACATGGATGGTAGAGAAGTTGGAATTCCTGAGAGAAGACTGAAAATAATCTCTGTCGCTGAAGTTCTTACCGACCAAATACTCACGGTTAGAAGCAATGCAGTTCCCTTCCGCATCGATAATCAGCATGACATTGATTCCAGGCACAGCATCCGTCAAAGCCGTCAGTCGGCGGTTGATCTGTTCCAGTCTGTTCGCACCCTGCCAATTAGGCAGGTCCTTGATAATCCCTTCAAGCGCCCTGTTGACACCAACGAGTTGCGATTCAAGGTTTTCATCAATAACCTTGGCCTGGGTTGTCAGTCGATCCTGTTCACGTTTTTCTATGTTGCCATGCTCATTGTACTGGGTTTTGGCGATAAAACCCAGCAGGCTCAGCAGGCTAAGAGCAAGAAAAAGCCAATGAAGCCAGAAACGGCCTCTGCCGCCATTGACTTGTGTCACAGGCGGCAGTGTATCGGCGGATATCATAATGCAAGCACCTCTTTCATTGAATGCTGAATGCTGAACGATGAATAAGGAAGAACCTCAACTGAAGTACGAAGGTTTTTTCATACTTCATACTTCATAAGGGTTCGGTATATTTCGGCCATTTTATTGGCAACCTTGTCCCAGTCGTGATTTTTGGCAACCTGTCTGGCGGCTTCTCCCATTGACTGGCGTAGGTCCGGATTCATTAACCGGATCAGGGATGCCGTCATATCCTGCGCCGTTGGATTCTCTGGCAGAATAAAGCCAGTGCCGCCATGGATCACCAGATCGGCTGCGCCCACTTTCGAGCTGATCACGACCGGAAGCCCCGCCGCCATGGCCTCCAGAACCACCAGCCCGAAGGTGTCCATGCGCGACGGCATCACAAACAAATCGCTTGCTAAGTAATAGGCTTCGACTTCATCCGTTATGCCGGCAAAAACAACCTGATCGCTGACACCAATGTCTTTGGCCATTTTCAAATACGGTACGTAGTCTCCCTTTCCGACAATCAACAGCTTGGGTAAGGGTAGGGAAAAGTCGTTGCGTCTCATGCCGGCAATTCCCTGAATCGTCAGATCCAGTCGCTTTATTTCAAAATTCATTCCCACGAAACAAATGACTACATCAGAGGCTGAAAACCCGTGACGCGCCCGAATCCGCTCTCGGCAGGAGCGGGCGTCAAGGCATGAAAACCGATTGATCGACACCCCAGGATGTACGACAGAAACACGGTTTTCGGAAATGGCATAGTTTTTTGACAGCTCTTTTTTTACCAAGTTTGAAACCGGCAGAATCATTTTCAGCGCCGGATTTTCAATCCCTTTTTTCTCTGCCCAGCAAGTGGCCATGTCAAACCCGCTCATGGATTTCTGCCGCATATCGTGAATCCAGGTCCGATGCGGTATTCCGTGAAATGTCATCAGATCCATGCGAAAAATGCGCTCGTGACTGTGAACCAGATCAAAAGCCATGTTGTCTATTTTCCGCTGAGCAAACCCGGCGAAACTGATAGGCTGAAGCCACCTGGGAAAGTGAATCATGGGTACTTTGTGAAAAGTAACCAGGGAAGGGCCGCAGTCCCATTTTCTGGCAAATACATGAATAGCAAATTCCGGCATTGCCGCCAGACGTTCACAGAGTTGAAACGCCATATTCTCTGCTCCGCCGATGCGACCGTATTGGGGAATTACCACAGCAACCGACGAACGACGCGCGGAGGACGACGGATTGCAGTTGTTTTTTCTGTCATCTATCATCTTTTGCATGGCTGACAGCATAAAGGATCATATTTCCCGTATCTTTGTGATACCACCGGCCCAGTTCCTTGTAGGTTTTAATAACAGCCGAATTCGATTGAGTGAAATTGTGGAAAGGCCAGTTTTTTTCTTCCCAAAGCACAAAATCCAGTCTGTTTCGCCTAAGATAGTCATCAAACTGATCCGGATCATCAGGAAAGGATTCCCAGCAGTTCGTCAGATCAAGCGGGCATGGTACGGCCCCGGGAAGATGAATATTGGAGTAGAAGGATATCCATATCTGTGTGTGACGGGAGGTGGCGATCCGTGTGCCGGATGATGTCGGAGCATTCTGAAAAACAGTTTCGCCAATCTGGATAAATACCGATTTATCAGGGTCCGACGATTTCAGATTTTTTGGCAGACTAACACCGATAATCAACAGAAAAATCACAAAAAAAACAGTCGCGTGACGAACAGACAGTCGTGTTGGAAGAATCTCCAGGAGTCTTTTCACTCCAAAAGCGCAGATAATGGCGCCAGGTATCATCACGATTCCAAAAAATCGGTAATACAGCATCCAGGTTTCAAGGGTTTGAACATAAAGCAGGGCCAGTCCGGAGACCGTCAAAAGCGCCAGATATAAAAGCCTTGAATCCGATTGGATTTTACGGTGAATTCCGGAAAGACCGACAATATAAAACACGACAAAAGGGTAGAAGAATGCTTCCAGAAAACGATTCAATAACGTTCCTAAAGCGATCAGCCAGATCATGTTCCGGACTTCGGGAAGGAAAAACTCCATGAACGGATTCGGGCTGGACCAGGCAAGTTCTTTTAGGCTTTCAGCCATTTTTTGATATTGGATGATCGGCTTGATGAATTTTCCGGCAATTTCATGGCCCCGATGAAGGTCGTTAAAGGACAGCTCTGAGACCATCAGCCCTGGAATCGAAAATAACAAGATCGCAAGGATAGGGGACAAAAAAATCAGGATGTTGATCGTTCTGCGGTTGTTTTGAAAGTGCAGTAGATATCCAAGGGTAATCGCAAAAAACAGTGCGGCTTCGATCCTGGCCCAGATTGCAGCCAGAAAGCAAAGAGATGCAACCAGAAGAAGCCGCCTGGAATGCGTGGTTGCCTGGCGGATCACGGCAAAGATAGCGGCGCACAGGAAAAACCAGCAGATCGGATCTCTGACCAGCTCAACGCTGTTGCTGACCAGAACCGGGGTAACAGAAAATACCAGCAGGGTAAGTGTAGCGCTGTCTTCCCTGACCCATTCTTTCAGCATCAGATAAAGTGGGACAAGCATCGCCGTGCCGAAAAACAGGGAAATCAAACGTGCCGACAGTATCCAGTCATGAACCAGGTAATATCCTCCGGCGATCAAAACCGGGTAGGACGACACAAAAGGCGGAAAGCAGGTTTTCAGGCTGCTCCAGTTTTTAAAGTACAACGCCATGGCCTGATGAATATACAGAGCACCGTCCGGATTAATGATCACGGCATGCAGGCCAACCCAAAGCCGAAGTCCTAGGCCGATCAGGATGACCAGCCAGGCTTTTGCTGAAATCTGCGAAAAAAGATGCCGAACAATCGGGCAGGTTTTTACAATATATGTGGGAGGTTGGGTTGATGGCATTTTGTTTTAATAGTACAATCATGGCTCCGAGGTCAAGGATGTTTGCCGACAAACTGGCAGCTCCCCCTTGCGCAGCATTTTAATTTGTGATAGATTCAGTCCATGAAACAATATGTTATTGATCAGTTAAGACCGAATGACTATTTCAAAATCAAGGCATACTTGGATATGAACCTCAGGCAGTCGGGCATTCCTGATATTTACTGGTTGATCCTGCCGCAGAACATGCAGGAGGGAAATCAGGCCGAACATGCGGACTGTCAGCCGTTGTATTTTGCTCTGGAACTTAGCCAGTCTGCACTGTCGTGTGAACTGCTGGTGCGAACCCTGAGTCATGTCCGGTGCGATTGCATGCGTTACGCTTCACTCGCTCAACGAAATTGGCTGATTCAGACCATTGACGACATTTGCGATCAACTGGCCTAAAGATATCTCGGCGCAATTTGAATCCGACCATCCGCTTGAAGATATTCCGGCAAATTTTCGTTAATCCCCCCTGCTTCCTGCTGCCGCCAACTCAAATTTGAAAGTGATTAATGAAAGTTTCAGATCTGATTCATTATCTTTGCACTGCGTTCATCATGGTATGGGTCGTCGTGGTCATCATCATTTTTGGTACCGCGGCCATCGTGGTTTCTTTTTTTGACAAAAAAGGAATTCTTCCCCATATCGTTGCCAGAGCGTGGGGCAAATCCATTCTTTTCGCCAGCCGAACCCATGTGACAGTAAAAGGTTTTTCCAAAATCGACCCTGATAAGGCATATATTTTCATGCCCAATCATTTAAGCAATTTTGATATTCCGGTGATTCTGGCGCACCTGAAGGTGCAGTTCAGGTGGTTGGCCAAGTCGGAGCTGTTTCGCATACCGCTTTTTGGGTTTGCCATGAAAAGAGCTGGGTATATCAGCATTGATCGTTCCAATCGGAGGTCCGCCTTTGAAAGTCTGGCCAGAGCGGCGCAGATCATTAGAAATGGCAGATCGGTTCTCATCTTTCCGGAAGGCACGCGCAGCCGGGATCAATCCATCAAGGCGTTCAAGAAAGGTGGCTTTGTTCTGGCGGTTGAGTCTGGTGTGCCGATCGTTCCGATCGTCATTCACGGAACATGGCGGATCATGTCCAAAAACGGGCTTATGATCCGGCCCGGAAACGTGACTGTGGAAATCCTGGATCCGATTGAAACAAAGGATTATTCAAGAAGAACCAAGGACGATCTGGCGGAGCGGGTTCGGATGGTTATTGTGGATAATTTCGAGAAAGGAAAAGTTGAATCATGAGTCTGAAGATCATTCCCCTTGGCGGACTGGGTGAAATCGGCCTTAACATGATGGTCTTTGAGTGCGACGATTCCCTCTTTGTTGTGGATGCCGGATTGATGTTTCCCGAAGATCACATGCTGGGCGTTGATTTTGTGATTCCAGATATGGACTATCTGAGACAGAACCGTTCCAAACTGGCGGGAATAGTATTGACCCATGGGCATGAAGATCATATCGGCGCACTTTCTTACCTTCTGAAAGAGATCAATGCGCCGGTGTTTGGCACACCTTTTACCCTTGGGATGGTCCGTCACAGGCTTGAGGAGTTTGGTATCCTCCAATACTCGACCCTTCAAAGTGTTGCTCCAGGTGATAAAGTCAGGCTTGGCGTTTTTGAAATTGAATTCATTCGCGTCAACCACAGCGTTGTGGATTGCGTCGGACTTGCCATTTATACGCCTTTCGGTCTGGTCGTTCATACCGGTGATTTCAAGATCAGCCATTCTGCGCCAAGAGATCTTTTGGCCGGCATGAATACTGATGTGGCGCGGTTCGCGCAGTGTGGTCATGAGGGTGTTCTGGCTCTGCTTTCCGACTCCACCAATGTTGAAAAAAGGGGATATACGGCATCGGACAGGGAGATCGGCGATAATCTGGCAGGTATTGCTCAGCAGAGCAGGGGGCGGATTATCGTTGCCTTGTTTGCATCCAGCATTGTTCGGATTCAGCAGATTGTTGATATTGCAGCATTTAGAGGGCGAAAAATCGCATTTAACGGGAAAAGCATTGAAATCAGCGTTCATATCGCCAAGAGTCTGGGATACCTCGCCATTCCGGAGGGTATGGAGATTTTTATCAACCAGATCAACAACTATCCGGACCATGAAATTGTCATCGTAACCACCGGCAGTCAGGGAGAGCCTATGTCCGCCCTGGCCAGAATGGCTGGCGGCATTCATAAAAAGATCAAGATCAAACAGGATGATACGGTTATTCTGTCATCAAAGTTCATTCCGGGAAATGAACGGGCCATTGCCAAGATCATCAACAACCTGTTTCGGCAAGGTGCCAATGTCATTTATGAAAAAATATCCAATATTCATGTGTCCGGCCATGCATTTCAGGAAGAGCTGAAGCTGATGATCCAGTTGACCCGGCCCAGGTATTTCGTGCCTATACATGGGGAATACCGGCACCTTGTGCTTCATGCTCGTCTGGCCATGGATATGGGGATAGCCAAGGAGAATATCTTCCTGGTTGAAAACGGCCAGAGCATTGAATTCGATGGTGATGCCCGACTTCAGGAACGTGTGGATACCGGCAGGATTCTGATTGACGGAAAAGGGATCGGGGATGTGGGCAAAAGCGTTCTGAAAGAACGGCGGGTTTTGTCCGAAGACGGGATTGTCGGAGTCACGATGGCATTTGACGAGGCGACCGGCATTGTAATCTATGGTCCGGAAGTGTTCTCCAGAGGGTTTGTGTTTGAAACGGAAACCGGTCATCTCCTGGAAGATGCCGTATGCGTGATTTTGGAAGTTGTCGAGGATATCCCCCTTGGAACTCCAGGCAGGGTGAGTCTGATTCGAACGCGAATGCAGACGGCTCTAAGAAAATATTTCGATTTCACCATCCACCGCCATCCGATTATTTTGCCATTTTTTCTGGAAGTATAAACAGGCACATAAAATAATACAGCAAGAGTAAAGTATGATATGTAGAGGTGACCTACAAATGGTTCAACTCGATGAAAATTTTGGATTGCCGGATCAAGCAGAAGCCACCAGTATCATAGAGGGGGATAAACCGATGGATGAAAGAAAAGATGATGCACCGCAATTGAAAACCGATATAGGCCTCGTCAGCGCGCTGTCCATTGTGGTGGGCATGGTCCTTGGCGCCGGGGCGTTTATGAAACCTGCGGCGGTGATGGCCGCATCCCCCGATTCCTCATCGGCATTAGCCGCATGGGTTGTCGGCGCCCTGTTTAGTATAGCCGGGGGCCTGACCCTTTGCGAGTTGGGTGTCCTGTTTCCTCGCACTGGCGGAGTCTATGTCTTTCTCGAAGAAACTTACGGTGCCCACGTCGCTTACTTGTATGGATGGGTGCTGACCTTCATTTACGGTCCAGGGACAATTGGTGCGCTGGCTGGCTATTTCAGTTCAGTCTTCTGTCTGCTCTTCGGTATTCCGAATCACTATATCGCCGTCGTCGGGCTGGCGGCCATAGCCTTTGTCGTTTTCGTGAACAGTGTCGGTGTCAAACAGGCAGGATACTTGCAGGTCGTGGCCACATTCTGTAAGCTTATTCCTCTTCTCTTGCTGGTCGTTTTCGGCATGTGGAAAGGAAACGGTCACGTCCTGAACATAGCAACCAACACAACCGCAGTGACTTCATTTTCACTGGCTGTCATCGCCACGCTTTTTGCCTATGACGGCTGGGCGCAGGTGGCATCCGTAGCAGGTGAAATGAAAAACCCGGGAAAACTTCTTCCCCAGGCCATCATCGGGGGGCTCATTTTTCTATCTGCTGTATATATTGCAATCAACATCGCCATCATCAAGGTGCTTTCTCCAGCCCAAATGGTCGCGCTGGGGCATGACGCCTCTGCCATCGCCGCACAGAAACTGTTCGGACTCTACGGCGGCAATCTTGTTTCCGTAGGAATCATGATATCGATCATTGGAGGCCTCAATGGCTACATCATGACACTGTCGCGCATAATATTCACCATGGCGGAGCGCAATCAATTGCCAGTGTCAGGTGTCTGGAGCAAGATAGAGAAAGACAGCAAAACACCCGTAAACGCCTCCCTGCTTTTGGCGGTTCTGGCTTTCATCTATCTGCAGGTTTTGGATGCCGACCGTCTGTCGGATATTGCCATTTTTGCAGTCTGGATTTTTTACCTGCTGAGTTTTATCGCTGTTTTTATCGCCCGAAAACGAATGCCGCTGGCGCAGCGTAGCTATAAGGTACCCTTGTATCCGTTGACACCGTTAATCGCTATAGCCGGAGCCATCTACATTATATACGGCATGTTCGCAAGCCACCCGCTATACGCCTTTGTTTCCGTGGGGCTCACATTGGCTGGAATTCCGGTGTTGTATTTGATAACTCACAGGTTGCCGAGGTTCCACGGTTTTGCCGTCAGCAAAAAATATCTTGTCTTGGCGGCGGCTGTTTTTGCCTGCAGCGCCCTGCTTCTCTTCCCGCAGATAAAAGATACCCGACCGGTGCTGCGGGTGGCCATTGAAACATCCAATCCGCCCATCGCCTTTGAGGACGAAACCGGCGAACCGGCAGGTCTGGACATCGATATCATCCATGCTGTGGCCGGAGAAATGGACTATAGGGTTTCTTTTCGCGCAACTGCCTTCAGTCTTCTTTTTTCGGCTGTAGAAAACGATCTGGCTGATGTCGCCATCGGTGAACTGACGATCACGGAACAGCGCAAGAAAATCGTTGATTTCACGAATAGCTATCATCAAAGCTCTCTGGCGCTTCTGGTTCATCCGGATAACATGGCTCAAAAACTGGGCGATCTGAAGGGAAAATCTATCGGCGTAAAGAACCGATCTACTGGAGATTTTTATTTGGAGAATCTACCAGGATACACCATTCTGCGGCTGAGCATATTCCCAGATCTGGCTCAACTCTTAAACGAGAGAGTGATTGACGGCATTGTCTTCGATAGGCCTGTTATAGAACAATGGCTGTCCAGGCGCGACATTGCCGGTCGCATTATCACGCTGGAAGGTCAGGAAGAGTATGCTATTGCCTATCAGAAAAAGAATCCCGATCTTGGCAAGAAACTAAACAAGGCGATCGAGACGTTGGCTAAAAGCGGGAAACTTGATGTCATTATCAAAAAATGGCTGACTCCCTATTCGGAAGGAAACACCGCACCTTCTTTAAAAGATTAAACAGGCGATACGAAGTGCAAGACAAAAATGGATGTACAATTTGACGCGAGGAGATCTTTTTGTATAAAATGGTATTTGTTACAAATCATATAGTTGTATTCAAAAATTGTTTGTAATTTTGGTAAAATGTTTACTATTTATTATATATTCTATCTTAGTTGTATTTGTTTTCAGTCTAAAAACGGAACTTATCCAAAAGGCTATAATACTGACATACCAATGTTAGATTGATGAATATCGACTATATATGAACCAGAACCGTCCATATTTTCAACAATTATTGGGGGGTATTTGGGATTAAAGGAGGGACAAATGTCCGCCATCACAACTTCGGTTTTTGAACTTCTAAAAATAGGTCCCGGTCCGTCCAGCTCACATACTATCGGCCCCATGAATGCTGGTCATGATTTTTACCTGATGATGCGAAATCTCCCTCAGGAGCAACAGGTCGCCGCCGTTAGCCTGCAGGTGCTACTATATGGTTCTCTTGCCGCCACCGGAAAGGGACATGGCACTGATCGCGCCATTGTCGCCGGACTGCTGGGGAAAACACCTGAAGACTGTCCTCCTGATTTCCTGGATTCTATCAGCCTGGATCATAATAAGGATTTGTCCATTCTTCTGGGCGAACGGAATATCAAGTTCGGGTGCAGCGATATGATCTTTGATACCAAACAGCATGATTTCCCATTCAGCAATACGATGATTATCCGTCTTTACGGTAAGGACGGCGTGATTCTGGAAAAGGAGTACTATTCGGTGGGGGGCGGATTTCTGCAGTGGAAAGGCTGGCTCGAATCACCGCGCGGAGCACCCTTATACAGGTATGAGAATGCGATTCAGTTATGGAAGCTGTTAAAGAAACACCGTATCGGTTTGGATGAATTGATGCTCGAAAACGAACGGGCCATCACAGGCCTTTCTGAACAGGAAATCAACTTGCGGCTTGACCGGATTCTTTCGGTGATGAATGAATCAGTTCATCGGGGCGTGCATACCGAAGGGTTTCTGCCTGGACCCATCAAACTGCACCGCAAGGCGGCGCTCTTCTACCAGCGCGCCAAGGAGTTGCCTCAGAATGCCGACCGCATGCTGGTCTATCTATGCGCTTATGCTTTTGCAGCTTCTGAGGAAAATGCCGCAGGTCATATTGTGGTTACTGCTCCGACTTGCGGTTCCGCTGGCGTGGTTCCTGCTATTGTCAACCTGTTGAGACATCATCACAAACTTCCGATGGAAACCATTCGCAGGTCACTGCTTGCCTCAGCAGCCATTGGTTTTATCGCCAAGCAAAACGCCAGCATTTCCGGGGCTGAAGTGGGTTGTCAGGGTGAGATCGGTGTTGCCTCCAGCATGGCTGCAGCTCTAATTTCCATAGCGCAAAACACCGGTATCAGGGTGATGGAAAATGCGGCGGAAACGGCTCTTGAACATCATTTGGGCATGACATGTGATCCTGTGAAAGGGTATGTACAGATACCATGCATCGAGCGTAACGCCATGGGCGCTGTTAAGGCGTACACTGCATATCTGATTGCTCGCGAAGGATTGCCGCAATGGCATATTGTCGGCTTTGACAAGGCAGTAGAGGCGATGAGACAAACTGGCCGTGATATGAAGCCCGAATACAGGGAGACCGCACAAGGAGGTTTGGCTCGTTGTTGCTGATTCCGTCAGTTGCTTAGGATCGCCGCACCCCAGTGCAGCTCTTGTTTTGTCGTCATGGAACGCTGAACATTCCAACCGTTTATGCGGTTGGGGTCAGCAATTTTGTAGCAAACTCCATCGGTTCCCGAAATACCATCTATATTTCAGATTTTCCGGGTGCATTGGGTAACATCTCAAAAAGTCCTTATAAAAGATGAGAAATATCTGGACAATATCAATTTTGTTTGTTAGTG
>CAIMCT010000296.1 GCA_903839535.1 uncultured Desulfobacteraceae bacterium | reverse complement strand
ATTGCCTGATGGCGGCGATACACGGATAAATGTCTGGCCGAAACAATGATCAATGCATAGAAAAAATCTGAATCAGACAATGGGGTATTCTTTGTTGGAAATCACCTTATCAAGAGACCAGGAGTATTTTCATGTCAGGACATCCCAACAGCTTTGGTGCCCGATCCACACTTACAAACGATGAAATTCCATTAACCTACTACAGCCTGAACCTCCTGGAACGAGCCGGCTTTTCGGGCATCGACCGGCTTCCTTACAGCATTCGAATTCTTCTGGAAAACCTGTTGCGTCATGAAGACGGCGTTCTGGTCACATCCCGCGATATCGAGAAAATGGCATTGTGGGGACATGCAGGTGAATCCGCCAGCGAAGTGCCGTTCATGCCGGCAAGAGTGCTGCTTCAGGACTTCACGGGAGTGCCGGCGATTGTGGATATGGCAGCCATGCGTGATGCCGCCCAGCGGCTTTACGGAAGCTCTTCAAAAATCAATCCGCTGATACCTGCCGAACTTGTGATTGATCATTCGGTTCAGGTGGATGTTTATGGATGCTCAGAGGCTGTTGCCCGGAACACCGAACTCGACTATCTGCGAAACTCCGAGCGTTATGCATTTCTGCGCTGGGGACAAAAGAGCTTTCGTAATTTCAGCGTTGTACCTCCCTCCACCGGCATCTGCCATCAGGTCAATCTGGAATATCTGGCCAGAGGGGTCTGTGTGGGAGAAAGTCCATTGGGACCGGTGGCTTATCCGGATACTGTTGTCGGGCTGGACTCTCACACCACCATGATCAATGGCATGGGAGTTCTGGGCTGGGGGGTTGGCGGCATTGAAGCAGAGGCTGTGATGCTGGGAAGGCCATATTATTTGATGACCCCTCAGGTGATTGGTTTTTACCTGGAGGGAAGTCCCGCAAGAGGAACCACGGCAACCGACCTGGTTCTTACGATTACACAGTTGCTGCGGGAAAAAGGCGTGGTGGGAAAATTCGTTGAGTTTTTCGGTCCCGGTGTCCTTGAACTCAGCATCGAGGACCGGGCTACCATTGCCAACATGGCGCCTGAATATGGCGCAACCATGGGCTTTTTCCCCGTAGATGAAAAAACCCTTCACTATCTTCGGTTGACCGGAAGACTTGAAACAACTATCCGCCTTGTCGAAGATTACTGCAAAACCCAAGGCCTTTTCCGGACTGAAACCTCGCCGGTTCCGGTTTACAGCGATGTCGTCAGCCTGAACCTGGACAGCATCGAGCCATGTCTGGCCGGTCCCAAACGCCCCCAAGATCGGGTGCTTCTCAAAGAAATGAAACCAGTTTTCGATAAATTCCTTCAGGAGTCATGCGGTGCGGAGCCAGAACATCCTGGGATGTCAGCATCATGGGAACATGAAGGTGACAATCCGTCCACAGAAGAACCTGATGAAACAAGCGATGCAGCCTGTACGATTGTGCAGAAAAAAGACATTGAAATCATCATTGACGGCATCCCGATGGAAATCGATCATGGGGCCGTGGTGATCGCCGCCATAACGAGCTGCACCAACACATCCAACCCGTCTGTCCTGATGGCGGCAGGACTTCTTGCAAAACGGGCGGTGGAACATGGGCTGTCTGTCAAGCCATGGGTCAAAACCAGTCTGGCGCCCGGCTCCAAAGTCGCAGTGGATTACCTGGTGTCCGCCGGGCTGCTGCCGTACCTGGAACGACTTAATTTTCACCCGGTCGCCTTCGGATGCACGACGTGTATCGGCAACAGCGGACCGCTTGGCGATTCCATTTCACAGGCAATCAAGGATCATAATCTGATTGTGGCCTCGGTACTGAGCGGAAACCGCAATTTCGAGGGCAGAATCAATCCCCTTACCCGGATCAACTACCTGGCATCACCTCCACTTGTCGTTGCATACTCCATTGCAGGAACTGTAAATATCCAATTTGAAACCGAACCTCTGGGATGGACCAGCGATGGAAGCCCTGTCTATCTCAAGGATATCTGGCCTTCTTTTGAGGAAGTTCAGGAAATGGTTACAGCCTTCAACACCCCGGACCGCTATCGAAACGCCTATACCGCAGTTTTTGACGGAGACGCAAAATGGCAGTCCCTGCCCACTCCGGAACATTCCCTTTATCCCTGGAATGAGATATCAACCTATATCAAGGAGCCGCCATTTTTCAGCCACACCACGCGCGAAATTGAACCCATCCGAGACATCAAGGGTGCAAGAGTTTTGGCTCTGCTGGCAGACAGCGTCACGACAGATCACATTTCTCCGGCAGGCGCAATTCCAATCAACAGCCCTGCAGGAAAATATCTGATTCAGCAGAACGTACCGCCGCTGAATTTTAATTCCTACGGTGCCAGGCGCGGCAACCACGAGGTTATGATGCGGGGAACATTTGCCAATATCAGGCTGAAAAACAGGCTGGTTCCGGGAGTGGACGGCGGATGGACGTTGTGGCTGCCAAATGGTGAAAAAATGACCATTTACGATGCAGCCATGAAATACCGGGAAATGGGTACTCCGCTGATCGTTCTGGCCGGGAAAGAATACGGCACTGGTAGTTCAAGGGACTGGGCAGCCAAGGGAACCCTGCTTCTGGGGATTCGGGCTGTTGTTGCGGAAAGTTTTGAGCGGATTCACAGAAGCAATCTGGTCTGCATGGGGGTTCTGCCACTTCAGTTCAAATCCGGCGAGAGCCACGAATCCCTTGGCCTGGATGGAACCGAAACCTACCAGATCACGGGAATTGCATCGGATATTTCCCCAGGCAAAGAGTTGCCGGTCACTGCAGAACACCCTGATGGTGCCCAAATTCAGTTCCATGTCATTGCCCGGCTGGATTCTCCGGTTGAAGTCACCTACTTCCAGCATGGCGGCATTCTTAATTATGTACTTCGCAGCATGGCATGATAAACCCCGTTAACCCCGTTCACGGTCAACAGCCATAATTTGCCAGTACCTCATAAAAAGAGCTGGCTGTGAATGGAATGACCTTATGCGATCATGTTGATCAAGGTGCCACGCATTTCAAGACTGGTTTCAATCATCCTCAGATTTGCACTGTAAGCATGCTGTGTAGGGATCAATTGAGTCATATCTTTCACCACATCCACATTCGACATTTCTTCTACACCATTCTCAGCCGATTCGTTCGGAATCATGGGGCCTTGTGAATTGTTCTTTACAACATTGACTTTTACGGTTTGCCCTTGGCCGCTTTCGATTACAGCACTGCTGCTTTTATATCCATTGGTATTG
Organism: uncultured Desulfobacteraceae bacterium; assembly: GCA_903839535.1. GTDB lineage: Bacteria > Desulfobacterota > Desulfobacteria > Desulfobacterales > Desulfatirhabdiaceae > RAAP-1. The sequence goes on along the minus strand of CAIMCT010000296.1, from coordinate 10,909 downwards.
ACATTGGCCAAGTTGTTAGCCGTGACGTTCATCTGGGAAGTAAACGCACTGAGTGCAGAAAGATTGTTTCCTATATTCATATTACCTCCTGGTACATTGACTGTTCTCACCGTTTGCGCACCTGCCTATGAATAAAACTAATCAAAAACCCGAGCCCCGGAAGTGCTTTCCAGGAAACGGTTAAAACCATAACCTGATTAAACCGTGACAAAAAATGTCAACTATTTAATATATTTTGTCAATTACTGATCATACTAACCCGCCATAACTGATCATAATGTCCGATTGACACCTGATCATACTAACCCGCCATATCGCCATTCCTCTTATTATGTGTTCTGATAGAAGGCAGGATTTGTGCCACTGATCATAGATTCGCTCAGGATAGCCGATTTATCATCGGCGATTACGATATTGTGGCATGAAAACTCTCCGCAACACAATTAAAAGCGAACTCAGTTGGATGCCATAAAAAAAGAGTTTGTACTTGTTGAAGCAACGAAATATGTCTGTAACAATGAAATATTATATTGATTTATTAATATAACTCTTATAATACAGCGATTAATATACTTTCATTAGAGAGTTTGCAACTACAAAAAAAATAAAGGAGAATATTTTACCATGTCAATCACACTCGACAATAAGGCCGTAAATGTTTTTAAGTCATACGATGAGATGGCCATAGCCTGTTCTAAAGACATTGAAGATCATAAGACACTTCTCAAGGCTATTGAGGCTATGATAGCGCAGAAACAAAGACAACTCCAGGACATTAAGGATAAAACCGTTGATTTGGTAAAAGCATCTCTTGATGTTATACCATCCCTGGATATCCCTGTGAATCAACAGGCTGAGAATTTAAATTATGCAGGGATAGCTGATGAGGAAGCTTTAGTTCCAGAAAAGGAAGTTGAAGAAGAAGCAGTGGAGGAGCCATCTCATGCGACAACTCCACCCATTCAAGTTCAAAAGCCCAGACCCGCTAACCGCAGGAAAACTGCTGGAAAAGGCAAAGTGAAGAGGACGGACAAATCTAAAAAGCCTGCCGTTCAATCCAAAAACATTACTCAAGATAAACATACCGACAACATCACGGAACTCCGATGCCTGCACCACCCTGAATCCCCCGTAATGGATGTAGGCAGGCAATTGTGTTCTTCCTGCAAATGGAAACTTATCAACAATGGTCTGAAAAATTATGACAAAGAACCTGAAGTGATTTCATATCTAAGAGGAGAGACCACAACGGCCCCTGATATGGGTCAAGCTATGTGTCCAATTCACCAGTCGGTTCCATCATACAACCAGAAAACTGGTTTATGTAAAGCCTGCCAAAAGAAAGCCAAAGAGCTTGGGGTTGAGAATCGCCATCTTACGGAAAAAGAGCTGAAGGCAATCAGGTGAACATAATGAAGGCTACCCACATACGACGGGACACTTTCAATGCGGCTCATCACTCAAATACCGGAATTGCCCCTGTCCAGGCGACATAGGTGGGTTGCTCCCGTAAGTATGTTAAAGTAAAAGTGTCCCAGCTTATGTGGGTAGCCATAATGAACCTTTTGGAACCGGTTTATGTGAACAGGCTTCTGCCGGAATAACGGAAAAGTCGGTTTTATGATGAACCTTTTGGAACCGGTTTATGTGAATAGGCTTCTGCCGGAATAACGGAAAAGTTCGTTTTATCCGGCAGTTTCCAGTACATCGCAATGGCGGATGTGCCTATGCGCTGGAAATACTTAATCATGAGGGGGTACCAACCCGGTTTTTGAATATCCAGGATAACATCGTTTGAAAAATGATCAGTATGGATACCCGGGTGATAGACGATTCTTTTGTCACAAATCCAGACACAGATTCCGTCATTTGATTTAGTCTTCAGGGTATATTTTCCGGGTTCGGAAAATTTCAAAAAACCATTCATTTGAATTCCGATGCCCTGGCTGACACCGCTGTCGAAGACCATATCCTTTTTGCCAAATTCATGATCAAGAAAAAGGATGGGTTCGCCCACTTTTTCTGTCGTCGTTTTAATATCCAATTTTGGCATTTCATCTACAGATTTGAAGAGTTTATAGATGTAAATTGGCAAAAGACCTGGTTTGAGTACTGAATCATCAGACAGCTCTTTGTCCGGGACAATACCTGTTACCTCAACCGGTTGAGCTATCGCCTGTCCCATTCCTAATGAAAGCAAGATCAACAAGCTTATCCATTTAATTTTTCCCTGAAGTTTCATGAAGTCTCCTTTAGATAAATTGCTATTTTTGGCATGAACAATAAAATTAAGCCGTCGAAAAATCGGAAGCTGCCTTGTCATTGTCTCTTTTAATATGTACCATTTTTTCCAAAAAGTCACTTGTAAAATGATACGTTTAAGGAATTTTCCATCGAATTCAGCATTCTGCAAACAGAGACATTGATTTTTTTTGCCTGAGTTTGTGATGTTTCCCTGCAATGACGGATGGTTTCTGTTTAAGAAGTGAACCCGGTTTTTTCCAAATCGGTTAATGACAGATGTTCGGTTGTATGCTATGGAAGATAAGCCTTTCACTGTCAAATAGGGGGCATGGTCAGGTAGGGGCGAATCTTGTGTTCGTCCTTTCGATAGGCGAATACAAGATTCGCCCCTACCGATACTCTCCCCCCTGATACCTTATCTTACGAGACCTGTATTTATGAAAATCGCATATTTTGACTGCTTTGCCGGCGCCAGCGGCGACATGATCCTGGGGGCGCTGGTAGATGCCGGACTTGATCCTGATCTGCTAAACATCGAACTGGCAAAGCTTCATCTGGACCACTGGAGTCTCAGCTTCAAACCGGTGGTCAAAAGAGGACTCGGCGGCTGCCAAGCTGTCGTCAACATCGACACCCAAATTCATCATCAGCACAGGAGCCTCCACGATATCTGTAGTCTGATTGAGGCCAGCGAGCTTTCTCAGGACATCCAGCAAAAAAGCGTGGCGATATTCACTCGGCTGGCCATGGCGGAAGCCAGGGTTCACCGGACTGAGGTTGAAGCAGTACATTTTCATGAAGTCGGGGCAGTCGATGCCATCATTGATGTGGTGGGAGCGGTTTCAGGACTGTCGCTTCTGGGTATTGAAGCCGTCTATTGCTCCGCTCTTCATCTGGGTTCGGGAACCGTTACTTGCGCACATGGCATTTTGCCAGTACCTGCGCCGGCCACGATTGAGCTCGTCAAAGGTATCCCCGTCTATGCCACGGGAATTCAGGGAGAACTGCTAACTCCGACCGGAGCCGCCATCCTGACCACTCTGACCAAGGGATTCGGACCCATGCCGGCGCTGACGGTCGAGAAATCCGGATACGGTTCCGGCACGGCTGATCCTGAAATCCCCAATCTGCTTCGGGTTGTTATCGGCGATACAGCTTCGGACATCAATGACTGCGATGTGGATCAGGTAGCTGTCCTGGAAACCACCATAGATGATATGAACCCGCAGATATATGATTATGTGATGCAGCAAGCCTTGGGCCTGGGAGCCCTGGATATCTTCCTAAAACCTGTTCAGATGAAAAAAAATCGGCCAGGCATCCTGTTGACCTTGATGTGCAAGCCCGGTGATCTCCACCGGTTTTCCCGGTTTCTCCTGAAAGAAACCACATCCATTGGACTGCGATGGCGTTTTGAAAACCGGATCATAGCTAAAAGGGAAATCCGGGAAATATCGACTTCCCTTGGAACTGTCCGGGTAAAGACAGCAAGGATTCAGAATGACATCATCCATCAATCACCGGAATTCGAGGACTGTAAAAAAATTGCTTTATTGCAGAAAATCCCTTTAAAAAAGGTCATTGCCAGGGTTTGTCGAGAGATTTCCCCACACGACAAGATTGATTCCAGCACACCAAACGGCGCGCATGAAGCAATTTTATTATAAGCCGGCATTTCCTCCTAAACCCGCGTTTACCATCGGCGATGGACTGATTCTGCTGGGGCTTGCAGCGATTCTTTATGGCGGCATCCGGCTTGCGTTTGACGCTCCTTTAGTTGTTTCCGGCCCGGAGATTTCCCTGTCTCCGAGCGCACTTCCCTGGTATGCCCTGCTTTCGGTGGGCCGGATGGCGATCGCCTATTTTCTGTCGCTTCTGTTCAGCCTGTTTTACGGATACGCGGCTGCACGAAACCCTTCAGCACGAAAAGTCCTGATGCCAGTTTTGGACGTTTTGCAAAGCGTCCCGATTCTCTCGTTTTTACCTGTGGTGCTGCTCAGCTTGAGCGCCATTTTCCCTGAACATATCGCCACGGAAATATCGGCTATTGTGCTGATATTTACCTCTCAGGCATGGAACATCACCTTCAGCTTTTACCAGTCCATCACCACCATCCCCAGCGAACTGCGGGAGGCTTCCGCCATTTTTCGTTTTTCTTCCTGGCTTCGATTCAGGGCGCTGGAGCTTCCCTTTGCCGCCATTGGTCTGATATGGAACAGCATGATGAGCTGGTCCGGCGGCTGGTTTTTTTTAATGGCGGCTGAAATTTTTCACGTCGGGTCACACGACTTTCGTTTGCCGGGGCTGGGGTCGTATCTAAAAACCGCTGCTGCTCAGGGAAATCTCATGGCTGTTCTGGCAGGCACAGGGGTTCTGATTCTGGTTGTCGTTCTTCTGGATCAGTTTATCTGGCGGCCGCTGCTGGCCTGGGCGGACAAATTCAAGATTGAAATGGTGGAAGGCGATGAAGAACCATCCTCATGGTTTCTTGATATTCTTTCACGATCGTGGCTGATGGATTTTTTCCAGCGCAGAATCAGTCCCCTGAATGAGTGGCTGGATATGTCCTTCCAAGGGAAAGATGCAACCGACATCGCACCTGGCGCATCCCTGGACAGCAAACGGCCGGCCTGGCAGATTGCTTTGGCTGTCACCGGCCTGTTAGCGATAATTTACGGCAGCTTCATGGCCATTGCCCTGATGACGACCTTGTCGCTCAAGGATTGGATAGAGCTTGGTGTTGGACTTTTGGCCACGCTGGCCCGTGTTTTCTCTTCCCTTGTGATTGCAATGCTGTGGACCATCCCGGTCGGGGTTGCCATCGGCACCAATCGCCGGCTGGCCTCGCTTCTTCAGCCATTGGTTCAGGTGGTTGCGGCCATACCTGCGACCGCGCTCTTTCCCATGTTGCTGCTGGCGCTTCTGCGCGTTTACGGCGGCCTTAATATTGCGGCAATCGCCCTGATGCTGATGGGCACACAGTGGTATCTGCTGTTCAATGTCATTGCAGGCGCCGCCGCCATTCCACAGGATCTTCGATTTACAACCGATCTGTTGGGGCTGTCTGTGCTGGACCGCTGGCGAACCTTGATTATTCCGGGCATTTTTCCATATATCATTACCGGATCGATTACAGCCAGCGGCGGTGCATGGAATGCCAGTATCGTGGCGGAGTATGTTGAATTCGGCGGCAAGACTTATGCCACGACCGGAATCGGAGCAACGATCGCACGCGCGACAGGTACCGGTAATTATGCACTTTTGCTGGCCGGGACACTGGTGCTGGTCATCAGTGTTATTTTGATCAACCGACTTTTCTGGCAGCGGCTTTATCGTCTGGCTGAAGAACGGTATCGCATGGAGTGAAAGTTGATGCCAGAATATCTTTTGGCGTAAAAAGTCCAATATCTGCGTTGCGCTTCATCCTTCGTCATTGCGGTGTACCCAAAAGTACGCCTCACTCCTCAGGATTTGCGCGCTTTGATCTTGAACTTTTTACTTTGCCATCCCATTCTGACCTTTTACGAGTTCGAGGGAAAGCTAATGTCATCAATGGCCGGAATCAAAACTGCCGAGACTCTGTTGAATCTTGATCATATCTGTAAGGGCTACGGAAGCGGCCCCAAACAACTCATGGCGGTAAAAGATATTTGTCTCAGCCTGAAAGCAGGTGAGTTTGTATCGCTTCTTGGCCCATCCGGCTGTGGAAAATCGACGCTGCTTAGAATTGTTACCGGCTTAAATACCGCCACTTCCGGAACCGTACAATATCGGGGTCAGACGCTGAAAGGCGTTAATCCGTATGCCACCATCGTGTTTCAGACATTTGCGCTCTATCCATGGTTGACGGTTGAAGAAAATGTTGAAATTGCACTAAAGGCGCGGGGCGTTCCTTCAACGATACGACAGGACAGGGCTCGGAAACTGATTGATACCATTGGCCTGGACGGATTTGAATCCGCTTATCCCCGTGAACTTTCCGGTGGAATGCGCCAGAAGGTCGGCTTTGCCAGAGCCTTGGCGGTTGAGCCTGAATTGCTCTGTCTGGATGAGCCTTTCTCTGCATTGGATGTTCTGTCGGCAGAATCGCTGCGCGGGGAGTTGATGGAGCTGTGGCTGAATAAATCCATCCCCACTCAGGCGATTTTGATGGTCACCCACAATATTGAAGAAGCGGTTCTGATGGCGGATCGGATCGTTGTCATGGGAAAAGATCCTGGCCGGATCGTATCAGAAATTCAGGTACATCTTCGCCACCCGCGGCACCGAAAGGATACGTCTTTTCAGCACCTGGTGGATAGCGTATATGCTGCTGTTGCAGGTCAGACCCGTCCGGAAACCGAATCTCTGGGTACGGCGCCGGGTCAGCCAGGCGCAACCCAGAGACTTCCCCGCGCGCTGTTGAATCAATTGGCGGGCCTCGTTGAAAAACTCTCCGACGAAGGCGGCAGAGCAGATCTCTACCGGATCGGCGGTGAGCTTTCACTTGAGCTGGATGATTTATTGCCCATTGTTGAAGCTGGTGATCTGCTGGGATTTCTTTCGGTTCAGGAAGGGGATTTGCTTCTGGCTCTGTTGGGACAAACTTATGCCGAGGCCAGCATTCTTGCCAGAAAGGAAATGCTGGCAGGCCGGGTTTTAAGAATGCCGGTAATCGCCTGGATTTATGAATCCCTGCGAAGGAACGATAACCACAGGCTGGCCTGGGAGTATTTTCTGAACAAACTTCAGGCTGATTTCGGGAACAGGGCGGAAGATCAGCTTGATATTGCCATCAGTTGGGGACGTCATGCGGAGCTATTTGCTTATGACGACGACACCGGAGAATTATATCTGGAATAAGAGGATCGAATATTGGAATTACGATGAGTGCGCCAAGCAAAGCTAATACAGACAAGCCGGACAAGCTGGCACGGGTAATGGCTAATACATGGCTACTTACCAACCATATCCACCTATTCATTTATGACCGGGATGGCGGAGATGTTATCCCGAAGAGCGTTCAACTGGCGGCAGGTCGTACTGTTCAACAACACAAACAGCGGAAAAGCAGAAGAGGAGCATTTTGGGAAGACCGCTATCATGCAACGGTAGTGCAGACAGGTGAGCACCTGGTTCAATGTATCATCTACATGGACCTGAACCATGTATCTGTAGATATTCAATCCCGGCACGGATACTGGAAAATCGGCCATTGAATGAGAATGGCATTGTGTAATGACATAATAATCGTACCGGACTGAGTTGTTGTCATGGGTGGCAAGAATTTAGGACGGAAATAAACAGTAAATGGTGAGATTTCGCCATCTTGTTAGAGGAAAAATATGGGACTGACCTTAATGGAAGGCAACGAGGCCATTGGCTGGGGAGCGATGGCTGCCGGTTGCAATTTTTTTGCCGGTTATCCGATCACACCGGCCACAACAATTTACAATACCATGCTCAGGCTGCTGCCACCCAAAGGGGGTGTCTGTCTCCAGGGCGAAGATGAAATAGCATCCATAGGATTCTGCCTGGGAGCTGCGATGTCCGGCATGAAGACCATGACGGCTACTTCAGGTCCTGGGATCAGTCTGTACAGCGAGCAAATATCCTTTGCCATTGGCAGTGAGATACCCATCGTCATTGTAGATGTTCAGCGTCTGGGGCCGTCCACCGGGTCCGCCACCAAAGGCGCCGACGGGGATATACAATTCCTGCAATGGGGCAACAGCGGCGGCCTGCCCGTGATCGTACTTGCTCCTGTGGATGTAAAAGATTGCTATGTACTCACCATGCAAGCATTTAACCTGGCGGAACGATACCGGTGCCCGGTTTTTTTGGCATCCAACAAGGAAGTCTCCATGACACATGAGACTATCGACCTGGATAGACTTGATCCGCCACAGATAGAAGAGCGTAGAGCGGCGGATGCGAATCATCCCTTTATGCCGTTTGGCGTTAATGAAGAACAACTGACACCGGATTTTCTTGCCATTGGCGGGCGGTGTCTGGTCCGTCAAACCTCCTCAACCCATGGAATGGATGGTTACATTACGACAGATCCGGAGCAAATCGCCCGAATGCAGGAGCGATTAGACGCTAAACTGAAAAAATCCGTCTCAGCGTTTATTTACTACGATGAATATAGGGTCACCGGCGCTGATACATTGGTGATTGCCTACGGGGTAACCGCTCGTGCGGCTATGACGGCTGTGAAAAAAATGCAGCATGGCAATGCAAAAGCATCGCTTCTGATACTGAAAACCCTGTGGCCTGTTCCTGAAGAATTCATTCGGGAAAAGGCTGCGCCTTACAAGCGAGTAGTCATGGCGGAAATGAATCTCGGTCAGTATGTCCGGGAGATACAACGGCTTTTGACCGGTAAAAAAATTGATTTTATAGGGCAGATGAATGGAGAGTTGATCAAGCCAGGGCAGATTCAGGAGGTGATTCAAAATGGATAGTTTATTAAACAGCAGCCGTCCATCCGTGTTCTGCCCCGGATGTTCTCACGAGCAAGTTCTTCATGCGCTGGATCAAGCCTTGACGGGTATGGGGCTTTCCGGGGAAGAAGTTGTTATTGTTTCCGATATAGGTTGTTCCGGTCTTTTCGACACATTTTTTAACACCCATGCGTTTCATGGCCTTCATGGGAGGGCGCTCACTTATGCTACCGGGATCAAGATGGCCAGGCCGGACCTGAAGGTGATAGTTACCATGGGAGACGGAGGTCTTGGAATCGGTGGCGCCCATGTATTGAGTACCTGTCGGCGAAACATTGATCTGACACTTCTGGTTCTCAATAATTTTAACTATGGAATGACGGGTGGTCAGTGTTCTTCGACAACCCCCCAGGATGCATTGGTAGGTTCCGGCTTTTTAAACAAGCTGGAAAAGCCACTGGATATCTGTCAGGTTGCAGCGGCGGCAGGGGCGTGTTATGTATCCCGCGCATCCACTTATGACAAGGGATTGGTTGAAGGCCTCAAAAAGGCCATAGCTTTTGATGGTTTTTCACTGGTCGATATTTGGGGGATTTGTCCCGGCCGCTACACCCGCCGCAACAAACTTACTCCCAAGAGCATCGAAGCGGATATGGCGAAACTTCCGGATTTGGGTGATTACAAGACCCGGAACGCCAGAGCGGAATACGGCCATGCTTACCGGCAAGAGGCTGCAAAGCTCCAACAAGCAGCAGAACCGGTTCGTATCGAAGCAACTTGCACATCCCCGGAGCAGGGCCGCAGGGAAGTGGTTGTACTGGGAAGCGCCGGCCAGCGAATTATTACAGCAGGAGAGCTGCTGTGTCTGGCGGGGGCTTCGGCGGGATGTCATGCAGCCCAGAAAAGTGACTACCCGATTACCGTCATGCGGGGTCACTCGGTAAGTGAAATCATACTTTCCGATATCGAGATTGAATACACAGGAATTGAAAACCCTTCGGTTGTCATTGCTTTAGCCCCGGAAGGAGTTAGTCGCCGAAAGAAAATGCTGACGGATCTTTCACCGGAAGCTTTGGTTATCAAAGCGTCCGGCATTGAACTACCGATTAGTCCGGCATCCGTCATCGAAATCGACTTTAAAGCAGAGAAAATCAAACCCCAGGACTGGGCTCTGGTCGCGCTGGCTGTTCTGGCTGATCAAAATAAAGTGTTGACCATGGATATGCTTAAAGCTGCTTTGAAGTTGCGTTTTCGGAAAGCAGAGTATGAGACAGCGATATCCATGATTGAAAATACAAAAGTGAGGACTTAACACATGGATATTATCGTATTGCTTAAACAGGTGCCGTCAACCGAATCCATCGTTCAGATCGCCGAAGATGGCCGCTCCATCAAGACCGATGATGTAAACTGGGTGATCAATCCATATTGTGAGTTTGCTGTCGAGGAAGCGCTTCGCATCCGCGATAAACTGGGTGGAACGGTAACCCTGGTTTCAGTTGGAACCGCCAAGGCTGTGGAGGCGATCCGGACGGCGCTTGCAATGGGCGCGGACAAGGGCATTCTGGTGAATGATCCTGCGACAGCAGCCTGTGACGGGCTGGGAATCGCCCGAATTTTGTCAGCGGTGATTAAACCACTTCCATACGACCTGATCATTGCAGGCCAGCGGGCCGTCGATGATGAAAACTTCCTGGTTGGCGCAGCGGTTGCAGAATTTCTAAACATTCCTTTCATGTCCTTGGTGATCAAACAGGAAATAGCTGAAGGAAAAATTAAGTGTCACAGGACCATCGAGGGGGGAACGGCTCTTATCGAATCTCCCCTGCCTGCGCTTTTTACGACTCAGCGTGGGCTTAACGAACCCCGTTATGCATCGCTCCCTGGTGTGATGAAAGCCAAAAAGAAACCGCTGGAAATCAAAACACTGGCGGATCTGGGCATGGAAGCACCAGCTCCTCTGCTACGAGTGGTGGCGATGAAACTGCCGGAAAAACGAAAAGCTGCAAAAATCATTGATGCGGCTACGCCTCAGGCAAAAGCCGCAGAGCTGGTCAGAATTCTGCATGAGGAAGCCAAGGTGATATAATTGAAATGACAGAATGATTACTGCTGACGAGATAAGAGATACAGTTTTTGGCATCCTTCATTTTTTTGTTGACACTTTCTGATTGTATCCTTTATTTCCAGGCCAACAGTTTTATATATTTTGGCGGCCTTGATCGTCGTTCCATCCAGAT
>CAIMCT010000295.1 GCA_903839535.1 uncultured Desulfobacteraceae bacterium | reverse complement strand
CAGTGCGGGGGTGTTGGCTGGGCTGATAAAAATCGCCATATATTTTAGTTAAAAGCTGATCCCATTTTTGTTTCGCTTATCCTCCTGGGATCGCCGCACCCCAGTGCGGCCCACGTCGCTTTTAGCCGCCACAAGAGCGTCGTCATAATTGCCGCACTGGGGTGCGGCGATCCCAGATGTGATTTGCCGCTCATTTTCATTAGCCCAGGTGTTGGCTACCCCCGGTAAAACTTGCAGCTTGTGAGCCTGAATGAGGCCGGGGCGATAAAGCCCGGGAAAAATGTCTTGCAAAAAACACTGCATAAAAACCATGTTGCGCTGAGCGGTTTTGGGGGCAATTTCAATCAAGAAACAATTCCTGTTAATACCCTCTTTATTACCCTCTTTTAATGGTAGTTACCTCTTCTTTATCCATTTTGCACCTGGTCCACGGCCTACGCACTCAACGATTTTTCCTTTTTGGTCACCGAGAACGCGGCGCACCATCTCTCGACTAACGCCCGGACTGGCTTGTTCCAGTTGGGCCAATGTAAACTCCAGTGGAAGGCGCTGAAGGGCAGCCAGAATCATCTCGGTTTTGGAGCCTCTGGGCACCTGGATATCGCCAACCCGTTCCGCAAACTCCTGATATGCGGTTTTCAAAATTGACAGGGTGAAATTGATGTACGGCCACGGGTCGTGTTTATTCTCGCGCCAGCCTTTAGAACTTTGCTCCAGTGTTTCGTAATAGCGTTCCTTATTATGTTCGATCAGACGTTCAATACTGATGTAGCGGCCGACCTCATAGCCAAGTTGCTTGCATTGCAAGAGAAGCAATAACCTGGAAACACGACCGTTTCCGTCGCGAAACGGATGAATACAGAGGAAGTCAAGGTTAAAAGCAGCTATGCCGATCATGGGATGAACCCAGCGTTCTTCCAGACAGCGCACCCAGTTGGAGACCAGTTTCGCCATGTATTGCGGCGTTTCTATCGCAGGCGCCGGGCGAAAGCGAACCCGTTCCCGGCCATCAGGATAGCGTTCGATGATATCGCCATCCCTGGACTTGTAACAGCCGGCATCCCATATCTGGCCGCGCACCAGACAATGCAGCCGGCAAACTGTTTCTTCCGATATAAACATATCTGATGCGTTCTCGTGGATAAGGCGGAGCGCCTCGCGATAACCGCGAACTTCCTCTTCATCCCGATCTCTGAAAAGGGGCTTTGGAGAGGCCAACACGTTACGCACACGCTGCGGATCAACATCCACCCCTTCCATCCGGTTACTGGAGACCGCACTTTCAATCACTGCATGTTCCCGCAGTGTTTTCAGCCGTTGTGGCGACTGGCGGGTGTAGAGTTCCTGCTTGCCGCGAAACTCGCCCAGATCGGCGAGATACCAGCTTGTATTGCCGGGAACTGAATAGTTGCCTGCGCTAAATAATGACAAAGTCTGCATTTACAATTCCCTCAGAAAAATGGAGCCTCGCAGGTTCCGCGCCCGGTCAAACCGTGAAGGAGCCTTAATTAAGTTGTAAAAAACATACGCAAAAATACTTTTTCATGCACAAAATATACGCATCAAAAGTTAATAATTATCTTGATTATTTTAAAAAATATGATTACTATCCAGTCATGGATAATGTTTATCCATAAACGGAAAGGTTTTCCGTTACGAATAATACCATTCCACTGCTGACAAGTTTGGTTAATAGCCGACTTTACTGTATTCAGGCTGCGGTGATAACAGGTATTATTTGTTGTGTAGCGTCTTTAGACGGCTACACCTGTCGGTTGAAACTGCTCAACCAGGATTCCAGTTGCAGGTTGCAAAACCTATCAACGGAAAGCGAATTACCTAATGCGTGTGTTTGCGTACAAAATTAGGAGCGGTTGGTAAGTCTGACGCTAAGTTGTTTCAATCCACGCCCCCGTGCAGGGGCGACCGAAGAATAGGGTATCAACGCATCCTGGTTTAAATCGCATTTGACAGTAACATGCGGGCGAACTTTCATGATATGGCTTTTTTAAGAACCTTATCTACCTGTTGAATAATCACCAAGAACTTTTTCTTGGATGCTTCCGGAAGCTCCTTGAATTTACCGACAAGCCAATCGATAGCCATAGAGTTCAAGTGATTTTCAATTTTTTTATTAACTTTGTTTGTTCTGACGGAATGGGGCTTAGTCAAGCAGGCAGGAGGCCGCTGGGTCTTGTTGTGGAGAGTAGATGCTTCCGCAGATGTCATTGATGCCAGGCTCTCTATCTGGCTTTCCAGATCAGTGATCCATTCCTTGCTCCGCGCCTCCCTATTTTTAGCGAGATTATCTTTCAAGGTTGTGTAAACATCGTCAGGGGGCCAGGGTATTTCTTCCTCATCAAAACTGGCTTTAGCCTGCAACAAAAGTTCTTCAAATTTGGATTCGAATTCCTCCCACCCCAAACCTTCGTCACGCAAAACATTATATCCTCTCTGGTAGGTTGCCAAACAACGTTGCATCAACAGAAAGTCAGCCAAATCACTATCCAATCCTTCAAAAGCGACTACTGTCTCTGCAACCAATTGACTATTTTTTGATAAATCCTCATCCGTTTGTATTTTGGTATTCCAGAGCTGGCCAGCCTGCTTGGTAACTTCTTTTTCAGCTTTTTTAATCTTGTCGAGAAATAAAGCAAGATTTGATCTGGATTCACTGATTTCTGGCAATCCTATGCGCTGCGCCATTCCTTGAAGTTTGTTGGAGAAATCATTTCCCACGTCGTGCAGACCACGCAATTTGGCAATCCTGATAATTCGACAGGCATCACCGTTTTGGGTCAACCATAAGTTCACATCCCTTATCAATGCACGGGCATCTGCTGCAGTCTCAGCATTCCTGACCATTTTTTTAGTGTGAATTTCCACTTCCGCTGCAAGCGTATCCAACTGCAAACTTTTAAAGTTACCTGCTATCAAAATATTCATTTTATGTTTAAAATCACCCACTGTTTCCGGGCTGTCATTAGCTGGGGCCTGTCCTAACAACCAGTCGGGGAAATTTTGTATTATTGTTTGACGCATAATTTCATGAGGGCCACGAATCTTTTCTATTTGATCGGGAAGCCAAAATTTATCATCCATTGTTTTACACAGTTTTTCAATTTCAGCCACTCCCCTAACCATAGAAGCCAGATCACGATGTTTTTCTCCATTCTCAATTCTTTTCCATTCGACGTCCTGCTTCTTATTAATTTCTTTAATTATTTGCTCTGCTAATTTCGATTTTTCTATCAAATGCTCGTATCGGTATCCAAAATTTGCTGGTATGGGAATCCGCAGACTCAATTCATAGCCACGTCTTTTTAAATCAATCTGAAGATTATAGTACTCGGTCTGTTCCCATTCATCCAGCAACTCTACCCATTCCTGGGAGACTTCGCCCATTCTTGACAGCTCAACAATATCAAGTTGCCCCAAATCCAAATTCTTTTTACTAAACCCATTCTGCTGAAACCAGGTACGAATGTCAAACTGTCGCCCCTGAATTACAAGGGTTAAATCATCTATTCGGGCAGCCACAAAAATAGCAAAAAGAAGCCCAGCCGACGCAATATTTGCGCCATACGGAGGCAGACAGATTTCCCGCAGGACGGCGCCGATAAACATCCTTTTTTCACCTGAATTTAGCTTATCATCCCATTTTTTAATAATGGCTCTTGCAATATCATCTGTTGCTAATCGATTGATTTTTCCAGATTTTGAAAAAACACCCCAGCAGTCAATTAAAACTGATCGCAACCGGTTTTGGACTTTCGTTGGTTTTGACATGAGTACGTCGTAATCGAGCTTACCCTGAAATAGCAGAGCCATCAATTCATGACATGTATCTGCCGCATTGCCACTCTTAGTTGCAAAGCCATCAAAAGGGAAGGACAGAGGGGATTGGTAGATAGAGTTAAAAACTTCAGCTCCAGCGGACCCAAGTCTCTGGGACTCAATTTCATTCTGCATCCCGGTAATATAGTGGCGCTGTTTGATCAACTCATCTATTCGAGCCCGAACCAGTTTCAGATTTTTTTCACGGTGGACATTTATCAGGGTCCCAAAACGGCCAATCTCCTCTTGAGTTAACGAGTCACCTATAACATCCAACTCAGCCAGATATTGTCCCAACTGTCCATTATCATCGTGCAACAGAACAACCAGGATCGGTAATACACCTGTGTTTTTCTCCTTGGCGGATTTTTTCAACAACTTTTTGACATCGGCCTCGACTCTTTCCATGCTTCGATTTCGATCCAGATAACAATATATGACGGTCCCCCGTGCTTCGCCAATATCAACGGCATGACTCCACTGCTCCGCTGCAAAACCAATCTGCGTTTCCAAAACTTCCATATTGGTTGTTTTGGCGGCAAATCGCCATTCCCGTGTGGTGATGCGGTGTTTTTCTGCAAAATCACATTCAATATCAGCTATCAAATCGCACCATTCGGTAATTTTCGATGCAAACAGGCGAGCCTTGACATCTTCGTCGAAACCGGCTGCAACCCGCTGACGAACAAAGGAAAGAAACTGTGCACGGGGTACTGAATCTCCTATAATGTCAAATTGTTTGAATGCATCATCCCATTCCAGAACATTGTATTCCTCCTGAAGAATCCGGGCTGTTCTGTCAACACTTCCGACATCGAGTCCGGTGAGAGCGCCAATTGCACGCAACGCCTCTTCACGGGAGCCAACTTTCATGCCCATTTTGGCGGCCAGCACTACAGCCTTCAGAGTTGCAGCAGTATCTCCTACAATATGAGCAGCGTAGCGTTCCCTGACAGAGATGTATGTATGCACCATGGCGCCTTGCTGCCCCAATTCCTCGGCGGTAAAAAGCTCTTGTTCCAGGCCTGCTGTCCATATATCCACCGGAGATAACGACCAGACATCATCAATGTTGACATCTGTTGATCCGATCTGTTCAAACACGTCTCCAATAAGTGAAAGCGCCGATCTTTCCTGCAACTGTTTTCCAGCGGCGGCCAGATGATACAATAACCACAGAGCATAGGGTGAAAGAGGCCAGCAACCTTTTCGAATAACAGTATGAAACTGTTCCGGCGAAATCCACAGGCGGTGATTCTGCGACTGGGGGAACCAACGATTCAGGTTCTCCATCATTGCACGGGATTCTTCTTTTGTGTAAGTAGAGTCAAACATGTTGTCGAGAAAATCAGTATCCTGTTTTTCCAGCAGATGTGCTATCAGCGTTTCCAGGTTGATGGATAAATACGCCTTGTCCGCCATATCATAGCGCGTTACATAACGGGTAATCTCATTCCTGAATTCAGGAGCTACTCGTTGCACATAAGCACTCATCTCAAATTGAATAAACCCCACAAAACAGGCCGACTCACTATTGGCCTGTATGCCTTCAAACAAATCCTGAAGCACCCCTGATCCGGCTATCAGGCTTTTCATAGTGGCAAACTCAGTATAGAGTCCGAACTCATCAAAAAGAATAACCAGCCGACTGAATGTGTTATCCGCTCCACAATATTCCCGGCAAACCATATCCAGTAAATCTTTAAGAGATTCACCCCCTATGGCCCGAATTGGCATGCCCAAAACAGAAAAAATCTGTTGAACCTTCTCATAAACAATTTCATCTTGCTGTGTTAAGGCATCAAGAATTATATCTATTTCATCCTCATCGCAGGCGCTTTTTAAATCACGGATGACATCGGAATTGGAGGCGGAGAGGCGAATTAGTGTGGCGGCATGAGAAAATCGGGGTCGCAGGTTTTCGATGGGGTGGGTTGGTAATTGATGATGTTTAAGTTGGGCCATGAGCTGCCCGGTTATCTCCGAGATCAGATCAAAGTGCCCAATGCCGTTTATCGCTACAACAAGACAAGGTTGATGAACTTCCTTAAGGATGGCGCTGATTTCTGCTCCAGCGCTACTATCCGCAACCATAATCCCATTTAGAATATTTTGTGCAACCTGGCTTTCAGGATCACTCAGCAGTGTCGCCAGCGTAAGCCCTATATGGGATTTTCCGGTTCCGTAACCGGCAATGGCCAGGGTGAAAGGGACATCCTCATATCCATAGCAGCGGCGCAAGACCGAACAGGTAAAGGATGCTGTATCCCTTAAACGATGCCCATGTGAGAGACCGACATCCTGCTGTGCTACACCATGATAATTCTTTCCGTGAAAAACGAACGCTTCAGCAGCAGCCACACGACGATTCTGATCGACATCTCGAAACCAGTCGATATTTACTGCACCATTGAAAAGTCGATCACTTCGAAAACGAACCACATCTTGTAGTTGCATCGTTGTCACTCCCATCATTTCTTCAATCAGATCAAATCAAGTCATCATATACTTTTCCCCATAATGATGATGCATCAGACGCTTTTCGCAAAATCCAGGGTTCCATCAGTCTATCTACAACAATAATCCCTTTTCGTTCCACCAACTCCAGCACCCGCTGCCCCTGGGCGACATTCCATCCGGGAATGCTGCGCCAACCGGCCTTGACATCCAGTTCAGTTACAGTTACCTGGGCCGTCTTTGGAAAATGATCAGTCATCAGTTGCATCAGCCATGCGCCATAAGCTATGCCATATTCATCTTCAATTGGTGCGGCCTTTCTCTCCACCACATTTGCGATTTCAGTCAGTACACCGCAGGTGCGGAAGGCTGCGTCATCCTCATACATTCGGATCAGAGGCCCGATAAGCTTGCTGCCCTGAATTTTCAATGCAAGGCTAATATATTCTTCAAGTTTCTGACGAGTAAAGCTCGTTCCCAAGTTAACCATACCATTAACAAACACCTGATACCAAATCTCAGCGCCTGTGATTGGACCACATAAATTGAAATGGGCAATCCACTGGGTGATTGATTCCTTCAGGTAGGTGTCTTCCAGGAAAACGGCTCTGCCAAAAGGTGTCAATTCAGGACGCTTTATAGCTGATCTTTCCAAGCCAGTTAGCTTCACCAATCCCATGCCCCGACAAAAATCCAGGATGGCCGGCGCCTTGCCGCTGGACTCTCCAGTAGGAATGCCGGTATCAGTAGATATCTGCTTGTAGTCGCCACTTTTTCCTGCAGCGGCGTAGCGTAAGAGGGCGTGAATATACTGCCGCTCAGGAATAAAGGTTTTATGAAAATTTCGTGGAAGCCTCCTGTTTACGGCTATCGCCATTTCTGACCTCGTTCCTCCAGAGGAGTGATTTTGATTCGAAACGCCTTTACTTCCAACTGTTTGTTGCCCTCGTTAATCATTGGTCCGAAAGAATAACACTCCCCTTTGCGCAAAGCCGTCAGCCGCTTTATCCATACATCTATCTTTTCACTCGTTGAGTTGGCCATGATTTCAGCGTAAATTTTGACCTCGGTATCTGCAGGTTTAAAAAACAGCTTATGGGCCGCGTTAAAAAGCCGATCCCGTTCATCTTTCTGCAAATTGCTCATGATTTGAGTGGCCATAATCATAGAGATGCCAAATTTACGCCCTTCCCGCAGGAATTTGGATAGCGGACCGTTATCCTTGTGATCAAGATTCTGTATCTCATCCAGAACTATCACTTTTGGATCATCTTTGCTGCCCTGACTTTGTAAAAAAGCATAAAGATCCCACAAGGTAAATTCTACAATCAACCGGCGGGTATGACTATCCAATGTAGCCAACTGAAAGACGTGGCAGCGATTGATCGAGTCGGTAAATATATTCGACCAGTTAAGCCCATCACCGCCAAATGGATTTTCCAATACAAATGGCTTGATCTTGGAAAGCGTGGTTTGGACAGCAGATCGGTTCTTGGTAGAATCCTCGAAAAAATTTAGGAGCGACTCCATTAGCCGTTCAAGCGACATTCCCTCGCCAAAAGTTTCAAGACCATCAGTGATAGCGTCAAAAAGGACGCTGAACTGTTGATCACCAAGCTCATAAACAGTTTGAAAAATAGAAGCAATCCGTTTGGCGGCGCTGGGCGGTTTTTCCAGAATCACAGATCCGTCAATAACTGCCTTTTGAAGGCGAAATGGAGAAATGGGCAAAGGCGATTGCCGTACTATATGCTGTTTTGGTTTCAACAACTTTCCGGTAATGGGCTCCATTTGTTCAGGAAGAAACCCATCCGTGTAATCCATGATCAGCGAGTTTTGCCCCAGCATTCCCAATTCGCAAAGAATACACTGGATACCATAAGTCTTGCCCATCCCCGAAGAGCCAAAGATCAACAAATGACGATTATTCAAACTATGGTGACCAAATTCCCAGTAAACTGACCTGTCCCCGGTTACCGATGCGCCCAGAAGAATTCGCTCAGGAACAGCAGGATATTTTTCTTCTAAAGTAGAATTGATTTGTTCCGGATTATCCCTTTCGATTTCCCGGCTGAAATTGTGTGAGTGTGCATGAATGACTGAATCAGACTTTTTTTCAATTTCAACGCAATCCATATCGGGGGTGGTTTTGCCTGTATGTAAATCAGGAGCGTAATTAACACTGTCACCTTTCCATAGACACAGATCGGTCCGCATTTTAGCCTCCAGGCAAACATCACGGACAAATCCGCTTCCCATTTCTACCACATTGATTCCTAACTCCATCCGTCCAGGGCATGCCATGGGCCAAATCCTGGAAATCTCTGGCGCCGAAGCATCGCTGTCGGTCCAGAATGCGAAAAGAGCGGCGCGCCATCGGACAATAAAATCCCCTTCGGCCAGTCGTTCCAGAGCTGTCAGAATTTGTAGTTGATAAACAGGTGAGGTTTCAGTTTTGCTGGCAATTAACCGATAGAGTTGCAACCACCAGTATCGTTCATCCGGTCGTTTTGACCGATCATCACCTACAGAAGGCATAAACATGGCAATCAGGTGTTCCAGCCCATTTTTCAGTTGTTCTCGGGCCTTTTCTTTGTGCACTATGGATTGTTGGGCCATTTTGCACTCAATCAGGTGCATATCTAACTCCAGCCTCCCACTTTGGCCAATACGCACAACCATCCATAACAGATCTGGACGCATGTCACTTTCCGCTGTGTCAAACCAATGGCGATAGGCATCAAGGGATATTAACTGATCGCACAGCGGGGTATCCTCCGCCTTCAACAATTTTCGGGACAGGGTATAAGCAAAAAAATCCCGAATATACTCCCCGCTACCTGTTGTAGCCCGCACCAGGGATAACCCTGAAAGCCTGCGGGATTCCAGCAGCATACTGGCGGCTACCATTGGATAATCGGCAGGATTCCACCCGTTAAATAGCTCAGCCACCGAAGCTGTCAGGCGCTGTTTAACATCCGCCCATTTAAACTGCTCTGTAGATATTGTGTAATTGGCCTCTCCATGATCTCCTACCCCGGAGCCAAATCCAATGATCTGGCGGGGGCTGCCGGGTTCATTCCCTTTTAGGGCGATCAGTCGTTCATCAATATTGGGATCGATACAGACCACCCATTCCGCCTGTTGATGTAGCTCGTCCACTACCCCCTGCCATGGTTCGTAGTCGCCTACGCCAAGAATAACATGATGTAAACTGGCATCGGATTGGCGGCTTTTGATGCGTGCCATGATCTCTGTATGTTGACTGGCCAGCAGAAATTGCCGGTTGCTCAACACCCGTTTGCGAAGCTTGCCTTTGCCCAAGTCTTTCAATGCACATACCGGCTTTTCCAGGACGGGGAATTTCAGAAGCCGGCTGGTGTAATCGTAGCAATCGACCCGCTCGAACTGGTTACCCGTCTGACCGGCATTGATAAATCCATCCAAAAACGCGATATCCACTTCCATGCCATCTGCCAGCAGGAGACTAAACTGCTGATGATTATTATCCGACGCCACAATCCTGTTAGAGAGTACCAGTTTGCAAGTGCGATAATGCGCCAGAGATCCTTCTGTTTCTGCACTTTCCCAACGTTCCTGCCACTGCCGAATCCAGCGGTCTATTCCTACTCCATCATTAGAGTCGCTAAAAAATGTTACGAACAGTCCATAAATGGATTGGGTTGGCTCATGTTTCTCATGTCGGTTTCTTAAAAATTGATCAATGGCGGCAATAACCGGTTGTATATCCTGGTTACGATAAAAGCTTAATCTTAAGCCATCTTCGGCGTGGGGGTGCAGTCTGCAATAGTCATCCAGAATACGGCTGATCAAAAGGGACTCCCGGCTTTCACGGATCATTTCCTCAACGCTGATTTCCTCTTCGTTAAAATCGTCGTAGCTCAACAATAATCGAGTGGTTAATGTTGCAGTATCCTTGGCTTGTTGACCAATGCGATGAATCAGATTTTTGCCTTGCACCTGGGTATCAAGAATGCCATCCTGATCTTTGATTAAACCATTAAGCGGCATCTTCAAGTCTGCTAAATCCAGATATCGCTGCCAGACCCCGTTCTGGAAACTCTGTCCGCCGGAATGTCTCAGTTCCCGACCAGCAATTGTGCCAAAACATGTCAGCAAGAATTGAATCTGGGCCTGCAGCATCTCCAACAGCGCCGGATGCAACACGGTAACCACTCCAGAAGGTTCAAACGGAGTCCATCGCCAGTCATCACCTACATGAGATTTGCGCTCACGAATCACCAAAAACGCCCGATGGAGTATGGCTGCAGCCGGACTGTCGCCGCAGTTGGGCTGCTCCAGACATTTTTCACAGGCACTTTCATAAGCCTGGCGCAAGTCAATCCAGCCAGGCTGTAGCAAGACACCGTATAGCCCGTGCTGCTCAATAGATTGAAGGAAAATTTTGTAGGTGTTAGCCAGTTTTTGCAAACTTTTCCAAACAGTCTCATTGGGTGTTGCCGTGATCGTCGGCAGCAAATTGCAGGGGACGCCTTTTTCTATGGCAATGCGTAGCACGCGGCGCGATTCTTCTTCATCCCGACAACGGAGCAGCTCCTCATAGTAGGGAACCAAAAAAACAGGCAGGTAATATTCCTTATTGTCCCGCATCTTTCCGACTGTCTTGACCAGGAGATCGTCTGCTGTTCGGTAATCATCCAGCTCCGGCAAGCGCCAGCGAAATGACTGTTTTATCGGATCATCCCAATTATGACCGTCAATTTCAACACAGAATTCCAGAAATGGCTCGGCGGTTTTGGCTGACTGGAAGTCGATGCCGC
This sequence comes from uncultured Desulfobacteraceae bacterium, assembly GCA_903839535.1. GTDB lineage: Bacteria > Desulfobacterota > Desulfobacteria > Desulfobacterales > Desulfatirhabdiaceae > RAAP-1. The sequence goes on along the minus strand of CAIMCT010000295.1, from coordinate 19,323 downwards.
TTGGGGTGAGATCAGTTTCAAATTTAATTGGCTTCTCTTTGCCTCGGAATACTTCGGTATCCAGATATTTTTCTATCCAGGAAGAGACCCCGCCCAGAAGTCGCGTCAGATATTTTCGTGCCTCATCGCTACGTTCTTCAGAAGTATCCCCTTCTTGATCATGTTTGAACTGTGTGGCTGTCACTTGTATCCCTGCAATTGCTTCATCAGCAATCTCACCTTTTTTTTCACTGGTTTGTTTAAAGATTTTCAGAGTGCGCCATATTCCGGTCAGTATCACTTCTATGGGACTGCCGGAAAGTTTGGGGGGCGGTTTAGGTGGTGGATCTGTTTTCGGAGGTCGATATTTTAAAACCTTGTCCCGAAGGATTACAAAGTCACAGGCCAGCAGCCTGCCTTTCAATTGATTGTCAGGCTGATCAATGTAGGACAATACACCTTCCAAAACAGCAGTACTGTTAATAAAATCTCCCTTCCCATCGGGTTCAAACAATCCTTCCATCTCCTGAGGGTGTTCAATCATGTACTTACCGATTGTCTCCTTCGATTTTTTTCGGCTCTTAGCGTCCAAAAACATATCGTAGGAAAAAAAGGCCACACCATAATCCAAATAGCCTGCCAACTTATTCCTGCCGCCAAACCGGTATCCGCCCAAGCTGGGCAAACCGAAAGGCTGCAGACTGTCCAAAAGAACCCTTTCCGCATCCCGCCCGTCCATGGCGCCACTCAGGTCCAGATAATCCAGCAATGTGCTAATCGTAAGCACATCGGCCAACCCTTTCTCTATCAGCGACTGCAATACTTCGTTGAAATGCTCAAGGGTATCAGATTCATAAGGGATTTTGGCCTGGACCAACGATTTAACGGCCCAGGGAATAAAGTCCTTTTCCATTTCCATCCGCCAGATGGTTGTGGCATCGCAACGATAAAAATCTTCAAGGCTGGACTGATCGGTTATCCGATCACTGCCGATAAGTATCACCACCCGTAACGCTACCCCATCGGGAACCGGTTCATTGCGATAACCGGTTAGATTGCCATGCGTATCCCGCCACCCCCGGCTGAGGGCAAGCGCTACATGCTGCCGGGAAGCCGGATCAGATAGGCTTTCCCACTCATTAAACAATGAATCGGCAATTTTGATCAGAGTTTCAAAACCCTTTCCTACTTGGTATTCCTGGTTGGTCAACTGCTCACCAAACTCTACAACTACCCCTGGCGGCAGACTTGGCATAACAAACAATAGCTTGTGACTACCACCAATTTTTTCCAGATGTTCATTGATTTGTTTATGGATATGCCTGAAGAGGCTCCATGCGTAACACTTCATTAGCTTTCCTTCCCTCTGTCAAAAGGGTTTTTCACCATGGAACAGGAATCTGACAGACGTATCAACATGCCAGATGCTGTCAGTTGGCGCTGCACCCAGGCATCCGGAACGCCGCCAATGGTCGTAATCTGTCCAATGCCAATCCATTTGCAGGCAGTACACAAGCGGCTGCTGTCCAGCGCCAACCCATAATGGGCAAATACCATATCTTTAAAGGAATCATAGGTTACTCGCTCGCCTGGTCGGATCACAGTCATCACCAAAAGCCGTAAAAGCCGCTCGGTGAGAACAAACCGCGCTCCAGGTCCTTGCCGTGGCACAATAAGACCAATTGTTTTGGCTGTTTTCAGAAAAAGCTTGTGTCCATAACCTTTATCGGCTTCCTGGTAGAGGTCTTTCCAACCGTTAGAAATTTGCCTATCCATACGCAGACGGATATCCGGTTCACGAATGGCATCGTAGATCATCTTCTCGATTTTCTTGACACAGCGTTGAGAAATCTTTTTGATGATCGGATGTTGGCCATCTGGATCAGATATCGCCCAGATATATCCAAGATGTCCGACCCCTTCACATGATTGAGGCGTGTACCGGGCACTCTGCGCACACAAGCTTCTGAGCAATTGTATTCCACAAGATAGCTCCAGTAAGGCGATCTTTTCCATTGGATCAATGGCAGCACGGGTCAACCGAACCAACGCCACGGCAAATAAATAGCCTTCCGGCCAGGAATCTTCTGGGCACCAACCGCAACGGGTATAGCGAGCGTCGTCAGAGCGATCACAATCTGTGTCTTGGGCTGTTTCTGCTTCAACTCCAGTATCAATAAAAGATGCCAGTTCTTCGATGCCAGACTGTCCCCCTTTCAGAATTTGCCGAATACCATCACAAACTTTTCCATGCAACCAATCTGGAGATTTTTCGTTGTCTGAGAGACCCATCTTTTGGTTTTCTCTGGTCCAATGCTCAATTGTCGTTGTGTTCTGGCGCAGTGCATTACAAATCTGTAAATACAGTACCTCACCACCTCGCGACAAAAATAGTTGCTGTGTGTGAGAAAAATATTTAATCGCATCTTTCCATGATTCGATTTTCTGAGAATGAGCCTTTGATTCACGCCATATACTCTCCCCGGCAAGAAGGTATTGCGAAACTGGAACAAACGTTTGGGCGCACCAAGTACGCTTGCCACCCACACCCTGAAATCCAAGAAACAGTTGTTCCAATGTTCGCAGCACCTCCTCTCTGTCGAAGTCATCTGGAACAACCAAATTCTCAGGATTTTTCAATAGTCGAATTAGTTTCTTGTATTGTTCCTTGTGAATTTCATGGCGGGTTTCTAGTTTGGAAGCACCAAGGAAAGCAAAAAGCTTCAGGTTAAGCCTGGCATTGGCGGCATACTTCAGGGGCGTTTTTTCCGGCCAATTTCGAATCAGAGCCAACTCCGGAAGGATATCCGACTCGTTTAAAAAATCTATGATGCGCTTAGGGCTGGCTGCAACCAGTAAAAATTCCACCAGAAGTTCTGCAATAGTTTGATCTGTAAAAAACCTTCGACCAAAAAGCTGGATAGCCGGATTACAATCTTCACCATGTTTTCTGTCATTAACTAATTGAATGGGTGGAAACGGATCAGGCATTCCGCACCTCCAGTTGATTGTTTTCAACGATAAAACGTTGACCGTGTAAACTATAGTCATTCCGAAGACTAAGTAGCAAGGCACCATCCTCGATATCTTTATCCTGCAAAAGCAATTTCCCTTTAAAATCTTCCATCCGATTCAGGTAGTGCCCCCGCAATGAGCTACTAATTTCTCCCTGATTGCGCATGACCACATAATCCAGAAAAGGCAGATCCAGAAGCAGTTTCAATTTACCTCCCTTCCAGCAAATTGCGGGGATATAACGCACTCTTCCGATTCCATCCGACTGCTCTTCCATCTGCAACTGGAAGTCCTTGGCAAGGAAGCGAGCCAAAACGATTTGAGCACCCTGGCGAATTTCAGCGGATTTACGGTTTAGCGTAATATACAAATAATGCCCCTGACGGGTTCTTTCTGGCAGGCGAATACCGGTAAAGTGTTCCTGCAGCACATGAAGAATGGCTTCCCGCAAAAGGTTCATCGCTTTTTTTGCGGTTGTTAAGCCCTTTGGTTTTTGCCAGGAATCAAAGTCTATTATTTTGGGGGAATTCAGAAAAGATATGATAAATCGGTTGCCACCTACTTGGAGCAGATGATTCAAAAAATAGAGCAACCGGCGCACCTGATTGCGGGCTGACGCATCGCGCCGCCCCTTTTCACGTAGTATTTTAAATATCTCAGTTGTTTCAACCGTATCGAAAACAAAATCATAGTCTTGTACGCTCATCCATAAACGGCGCTCCCATACAGGTGAACAGCACAGGCCAAAGTCTTGCTCGCGGATACAGCGCACCGCATGAAGCTGATCTGCCCGGGGATCAGGGACCATGCCATCGTCACCAAAGAAGAGATTGAAAAAAAGATGTTTCGAAGATACTTCCGTAGCCTCATGATGTATAATTCCCTGCATAGTTTGGCAGCTATCGCCTCGGGTCAGCATATAAGCCAGATGAGCTGCCAACTGTCGAAGTGTCAACCGAATTCCATATTCCGACATTCTGCGATATGCCAGAAAAAGTCGGTTGCGTATTAGCATTAAATTATGACGAATCATTTGCAGGTTGCGGTGAATCTGACAGCTTTCTTGGCAGGGATTGGTGGTACAATCACTCCAGTGATTTTCTTTCACCAAATTGGTGAAGATTTTATCGGCAATTTCGAGATTATCCTGCATGGCCAGATTGATCACACGCACAGGGACACCGATATCAATTTCCTCTTGCACAGCAGAACCCAAAGCCCGTAAAAGTTCGTTTTCCATTACTAAATGATCCCTTCCACCAGCATTCTCCCGTTTCCGAAATGCGTCTAACAATGTGCCGGTGTTTGAGATCAGCAAAAAGCGCTTTTTGTTAGAATCCAGCATTTCCGATAGGATATCTTGCCGTTCTTTGGAAGACCATTCACTAAAGTCCTTTACAATCACAATGGACAATCCTGAAGTACTGCTGATATCCTCCCGTTTTCCGAGACTTTTCCCCAGTGGTCTGTCTATGGGAAGACATCGCAACTTGCAGTACAGCTCAAGCCCAATGGTCGTTTTTCCGTCACCGGCATGGCCAGTCAAGATTACATGGCATTGATCCTCACCCATAATGTATTCTTCGATAGCACTGGCCATCGGATGTGGAACATGGATACAACCAAAAAGATTTTCTCTGGCCTGCGCCTCAGCAGTCGCATTTTCTCCACCTGCATCAAGATTGAGCATAGAGTTCAGGTAGGCTACGAAAGGGTTAAATGTATGGTCAGATACCGGTTCCTTTTTGCAGCTTTCTATCCTCTCATCTGTAATTGATAGCTGCGTCAATAGCACATCTTTTGCGGAAGTTTCTGAGCTGAAACAACATTCCAACGCGTCCAGCATTTCTTTTGCAGAGGAAAACCGATCCTTTGCCCTGGAAGCAGTAGCCTTCTTCAGCCAGGCAGATATGGGAGTTGGCACATTGATGGGAAAATCATCAGATATTATACGATTGCCAGTCAGCCATTCACAAAGGGTTACCCCAAGACCATAAATATCCCCATCAGGACAATATTGTCGGTCTTCGCCAAGCCGCAGATCCGGTGCAACATAGCCTTCTGTTCCTTCGTACAAACCAACACCTGGAAAAGATGCTGAACCAAAATCAATAAGCACCGGCCGATGTCCTTCATCCAACAGGATATTGTCCGGTTTGATATCATTATGGACAATGGGTCCAGATTCGTTTTCATCAGAATACCCATGTAGTGCCTGCAATGCTTTAAGTAGTACCAGTGCTGTATTGCGAAATTGATCGATTTCCGGATGATGTCCAGCCTGAACAGCCTCTCGCAGACTATTTCCTGTAATCCAGTCATAAGCGATAAAAAATCGTTGGTCTGCCCATCGTCCGTGGTTTTCCACGCGGGTAATGGCTGAATGGCGAACTGCGGTAGCAAAACACCTCTCATCCACTATGCGTTTCTGTGGAATTTCGCTATTGAACAGCTTGAGGGCTATCAAACGCCCCATTTCTCCTCTCGCTTTATAGACTTGAGAGGTAGCCCCCTTACAACACAACTCATCAATAATATACAGCCCAGATTCATCCCTTGATGCTAATGGCGCATCAACTTGAAAAAGAGAGGACTTTACTGTTTTGGTTCCAATCAATTCAAGAGCCTTTTTAACCGTTGCTGGGCGATTAGCTGGCTCCAGTCGAATCAGCCCGTCGATAAGTTGCACCAATTCCGTGGAAACGCCTTTTTGCTCCAGAAGCGCTAACTTTTCTGAAGTTATTTTACCATCCATTGTCTCCAAGTCGGTGGAGCATTTAAATGGTTTAACACCTGTCAACATCTCAAAAAGAATAACTCCGAGGCTGAAAATATCTGCCGTAGCCTCAGGTATTGTTATATTTTGATAAATTTCTGGAGCAGTGTACGGGTTTCGTTTTAGCTTGGCTGCATCAATAAGTACTGTTTGATGCTCATTTTCCTCCTCAAGCTGGTAGGACAGATCAAAATTCATCAGTTTAGGCACTTCGTTAATCATCAGAATGTTTTCCGGTGCCAAAGCCCGATGGATAATACACTCTTGATGGATTGCATCAAGCCCCTGTAGAATTCCTTCTGCAATGGACCTAGCTCGACATTCATCAATCGATTTTTCAGAGTCAAGCAAATCTCGTAGGGTTCCGGTTTGGGACCAGTCGCTACCCTCTACAATGAAGCCATTTTCGTTGGGTACTGACCAAACTTTCAGAATATTGGGATGATCGCCAATTACAGCCATTCGGTTTAGTGTTGCTCTGGCCCTTTCATTGAGTGCATTTCGCTCCTGGATGTTACCACCGGCAGCAGGGTAAAAAATTCGCAAACGGCTCAGTCGCTGATATTTGACATCTACACGCCTGGCTACCAATTCAGAGCGATCAGCTCCTTGATATAGACGTTCTACAATCTCGTAACCGGGAAATTGAAAATCGCGAGGGCGGCCAACTGCGCGTAAAGTACATAAATAATCCACAATTCCCTTGACTTGTTCCTGTGACAGAATCAGTTCATTGGATTTGTGCTGGGCTTTCAGATATTTTATAAAGTTGTCGATGCCATAAAAGGAGGGATTGTTCTTTTGGGTGTGTGGTAAATTAGCTCCGCGGACATCAGATTCCGGGTTGGTCAATACAACTACAGATTCAAAATATACACCCGGAAGATGTGGAAATCGTTTTTGAATGATGCCCTTCAGGAGCTTGGCCTTAAAGCTATTTGCCTTGTGAGGGTCAGGTTTAAAAAAGGATTGATTCTGAACCCATGAATTGGGTTGAATTTCGATTAATCCGCTCCAGTGCTTAAGCTCCACAATATAAACCCCAAACAGGCAAACCACGATAATGTCGGTTTCAAAGTAACGGTTCGACTGTGGATCATGCAGATGAAGGTTACTAATGGAATAGCCAAGTCCATTACCTAAATTCAAACAGCTTTCAATTTTTTGGATAGCATTTGATTCGTGTTCAAACAGTGACTTTGGCTCAAAAACATTTTGACTGGAGATTTGTGGATAATTGTACTTTTTCGGCAAGAGGATTGACTCTAAGACTGAAACGATTTCCTTCCGATAGTTATTGTCTCGAAAACATTTTTCAATATCCTCCCTCAGATACCCGTATTCGATGGTTTCCTTTATCCGTGATGCTGTTAACCGCTTTCCAGAATCTCGAGTATTGCTATATTCGTCATATTTTAGCTCAAATCCAGGTTTCACTGCGTGCAACCAAACCCCATCGCTTTTCAAATGACTGAATGGGTACTCTAATAGAAGGGTTTCACAATCTGATTCCGAAAAGTACAATAAACATGTTTCTCTAAATTTTTCTTCAAAATCACGCGTAAATGCAAAGACATTAGGTCTGTTTGAATCATTTTCAAAAAAATGTGCGATAGTAAGCAAAAAAATATATTTATGCGGCGTACGATTACCTTTATTTACGCTGACTCTAATATTTTTAATATCATCTATTGCTGATCGTAACACATTATTATTAACTACCATTGTCTTGTCCTCACTGGCAGAGTAGATTTTTTACTTTAGCCACAGATATTTTAAGCTCTTTGCAAGCCTCATACACATCATCAATTACATTATATCTTCCTACACAAACACGGATAGAACACTCGGCTTCATTTGCAGAAAGACCGAGCGCTATAAGGACGTGAGATGGTGAGATTGCACCAGAGTTACAAGCGGAACTGTCACTAATACAAATATTCTGAAGATTTGCAATTAAAGCATCAGCAGGAACCCCAGGTAAGGTGATACTTGTTGTTCCAGGTAAACGGCAAGCTATTCGAGCATTTATCACAAGATCGGGAATCTCAACCAGCAATTCTTCTTCCAGGGCATCCCGCATGGCTGCCACAAATACCATATCATCAGCAACCTGGTGATGTGCCAAGCGACATGCCTCCCCAAAGCCTACAATGCCTGGAACATTCAGGGTTCCAGGGCGGTGTCCAAACTCCTGACTACCGCCGTGTAATAGCGGTGTTATCCGAGCAGATGACTGTCCGCTACCAATAAAAAGCGCACCTACGCCCTTGGGGCCATATATTTTATGGGCGCTGAAGGAGGCATAATCAAGCCCCAGCTCAGTCATGTCGAGAGGCAGTTTGCCGAGCATTTGTGCCATATCTGCATGAACCAGAGCTCCCTTGCCGTGGGCTAAATCCGAAATTACCTGAATCGGTTGGATGGTACCAATTTCGTTATTGGCACCCTGTACGCTCACCAAAAGAGTTTTGGCATCAATCTCCTGTCGGGTAACTTCCATATCTACTAAGCCATTGGCATCCACCGGGATCTCTACTACTTCAAACCCCTTCTCCCGCAACCATTGGCAGGGACCGAGTACGGACTTATGTTCAATAGCGCTAGTAACAATTTTTCGGCGTCCCTCCGGGCGCTGCGTTATTCCGAATAAGACAAGGTTGTTGCTTTCCGTTGCCCCGCTGGTGAATACGACCTCATGCTCCAGACAACCAATTGTAGCTGTCACTTGCTCCCGGGCTTTTGCCACTGCGTTTGCGGCCCTGCGACCCAAAATATGGGAACTGGCTGCATTGCCAAATATTTCCCGGAAAAAAGGCATCATTGCATCCAGAACCTCAGGAGCACATGGGGTGGTGGAATTGTTATCTAAATAGATCAGATTTCGGCTCATATTATCCTCTACAAATGGCAGATGAGGCACCCATCCCGGTTTTCATCTACATCCAAAGCAAATACATTCCATAGGGAATCATTGCGCCGGAATGCCGCTTTCCGTTTTTTCCGTCGCTCGTATTCACCTTTAATAGCGGCAATCCGTTCAGGGCGGATCAACTGCGGCAAGCTCTCCCTCTGAATCCATGTATAGCCCTCTCCAGTCGTTTGATCGATTTTTTCATATTTCATGGCTTTACGAAATAGCTCCGGATGGTTTTCCAGCAGGCCAATCCATTCCCGGTGCTGTTGGAAAAAGCAGAAGTAGCACCCGGAACGAGAACGCCAGCGGTAGTAATCCGGAAGGCCCAGCCCGCTCTTTTCCAACAGTCGATGGACACCCTCTAATGTGATATTATCTTCTACAAAGGGAAACCGAGGAATGATATTTGGCTTTGTTGAAACATATCCAGTTCTGTGTGGTTCATCTGAACGGATACCAACGTAAAGTATTACTGGATCATCTTTAACATACCGCTCAAAAGGACGAATCTTAAGCATTCGCGTACACCAACGAGTCCTCGGATCAGGCAGTACCCCACCATAAACAAGAAGGTAATGCTGGAAAGGTCGCTCTGGGTTAAGACGTTCAATTTTTCTACCTAAATAAGCTTCCATCCTATCTAAATAGTCGTATGTTTCACATAACTCTTCTCCTGTGTCACAAAAAACATACTCCAAATTTGGCAACTTATCTCTCAAATAGACAGCTAAAGCAGTGCTATCCTTGCCGCCGGAAAGAGAAAGAATATGCCGCACCTTTTTTTGGGGTTGTTGGAAATTTACGGTGGACTGGCTCATGATTGATCCTTTCTTTCCAGTTCTTCCGCCATGCGGGCCAGAGCGGTCAGCAGAACACCAGGGACAGAAGGCTTCTGAAGTCGGTTAATATGCTTTTGTATTTTGGAAAACAGCTCTACTGCTTCAATTTGTTGAGTCTCTGTCAAATCAGCGGCCATCCGTTTCCAACGTTCCGGAGCAGCCATTGCCAACGTTTGGCGAAAAGCTCTGCCTATTGGTTCGACGGCTGCCGGAAACCCATCTGCATCTCTGTCGTTCCAGTTCTGAAAGGGTAGATTGGCCACCAGCGCTATTACGGTTTCCATGCCAGCAAGTGTACTATCGGATTCAACGATTCGCTGAACAAAGGCGCGTAGTTTGCTGTCCGTGATCTGGTTTAACAATTGCGATGCCTGCTGACGCAGGTGCAGCCAACCTTCAAGCTGTTGTCCATCACCTACAGGTTGGCCGCAGGCACCAAGTAATTGTTTACAGGCTTGATCGAAGAAAACCTGGGCAACTCCCTGCCACTGCTGGATTGCCTGATTTAAATCTTCGAAGAAAGTAGCCATATCTTTAGTAGCGGTTTGCTCCTCCCCAATCGGCTCATAGCCAAGCGCCCTGGGAATATCCTCAAAAAGAAATTTCTCCGGGGATTTGGCTCCATCGAAAGCTCTGCGCAGTTCTAAAGTTTTCCGGTCCAAACGTTGGGTGCGCCAGGCAAAATCATTCAGGCCCTTGACCTGTAGAAAGAGCTCGCGTACCACAGGGACCGTTTGCGCAGCAGTGCCAAGCCCTTTGGACAATCGCTGGATAGTGGCCAACCGTTGACCGATTAAGCGGCTGCCAGCCAAAGCGAACATAGCAGGGCAGCGGAGCAATACCTCAAAATCGGCAATGTTTGGTTCAGGCAAAAAGGTTCCCTCACGGTAAAGAGTGGCTTCATTGCGATTGGCGAGAAAAAAGGCAGAGATCAGAATAGGATGCAAACCATCGAAAACTCCGAAGGGAGGTGCAGAGAGTACAGCATATATACGGTCTATGGGCATCGGTTCCGGCTGACTGGAAAAGACCAGCTCCGCGATTTTATTCCAGATCGGGCATAGAGAACGACCTGCCTCGGAGTTGGTAAGGGGAGCAGCAAAGCACCAATATCCGCCACCGCTTTCGTTTACCCTGTGGATACCAGTATTATTAAGGACTGATTCATAAATACTTCGCTCTGGCGGATAGCCATCAATACCCAGATACTCCTGGTTCTCCTGGTGAAGCATCCTCTCCAATAGGTTGCGCCTTGCTCCGGAAACTGCCGGTGAAACTGTCCGGCGTACGATAAGTTCGTTCCGGATTTTGGGTGATTGGTGATATATAGTATCGCAGACTTCCGAAATCAGGTTAGAAATATCCTTTGAGGAGTACACTTCTTTCATATCTCCACACCAGTACCAGGTGCAACCGCTGCCAAGAGGCTCCGATCTGGGGTCAAGCAAAATGGATAAATAACGTGAAAAAAGCAGCTCAACATCCGCCATTCGCAGGGATAGTTCTCGACGGGCAACCCGATCATCTCGCAATTCAGGTGTATTTTTTTGTACCCAACGCAAGGCGGTAAGCTCGGTAGCTACTGCCCGCAGGGGGCCAATCTGTTTCGGAATCGCAAATAGTTGGGCTGTTGAGGTTGTTGCTTGTTGGGCCTGATAGATAAAGGCTTCCGCAGCTTGTGGCGACTCAATGAGGCAAACGATGATACGCCCGTCTGCAGCAAAGGGTTCAGTCAGCAACTCGCTCACCTGATCAGGAGTGTCAACATATACAATGGGAAAAAACCGGAGCGCGCCGGTGATAAAGCTGTGCCGCCTGGCTACCAGAGGGCGCTGGTTGGCATAATCAGCAATAATTCTTGCCAATTCAATGTCATCGCGAGTTTGCCTCTCTCCCTCAGAAATCCGACTGTCGATATCGACATCACTTCCTTCCCATATACGGAAGGTATGATTGAAATTTCGATAGGTGATCAGGGAGCGGTTCCTCAGCTCCATCAATGCAGCTTCCGCCGCCGAATTTTCCAGATCGCCTGTACCCATGGCATAAATAATCATTTCCTGGGTAGGCCTTAACGGCGACACTTCACCAAGAGTCGTGAGCAAACCGATGGTTTTTAGTAATTTTATCTGAAGCGGTTCCAGGTTATGCTGTTGGTCAAGCAGCTCCAGCGTTTCCAACAATCTGCGGGCGTGAGCTTGCCGGTATAAGCTTGCACCAATATTCTCTGTGAAATAATCAAACAGATCACTCAGTCGGATAAATGGCACAGAGTTTCGGGTAACCATTGTTCGGGCAATGAAGCCCTGAAAACCGCCCGGTTCCTGGCTGCATAGATAGGAAAACAGGGATCGTTCGTTCTGAGCAAAACGACGAAAAAAATGTGGCAGTGCAACCAGCGTTAGTGGATGTAGCGGATAGGCGGATAGGGCGGCTTTTTCGAATTGTTCGCCGCGCATTCCCAGAGGGACTAATCCGGTTTTTTCAGCGCGACCAATAACTCTCATGATACATTTTTCAACATCCTTGCTAAAGGCGCCTGGCCGGCGCTCAATTGCATGGGCTACCAGATGGATGGTTTGCTCGATCGGCTCAACAAAAGGCACATCTTCAAATCGGCCCTGGATTTTTGCCCACTCCCGCCGGGTTACCATATCCAAATAGACGGCATATTCTTCAAAAGACTGATGAAGAAAGCCTGCCATTATAAACGGCTTGGACGCACTACGATTGGCGGATTCGGCCAGAGCCTGCAAAATGAAAAGATCCCCGTTTTGGGGGTAGCGAGCAGCATATTCAAAAAGTTTACCCATCTCATCTATTAACAGAAGCACTCCTGAGTAACCGATGCTACAAGCCGTTTCTGTCAATATTTGGATCGCCTTCAGAATATTGTTGGTATCCAGATCAGCAGCAGTATCATTGCAAAGCTGAATGATTGTTTCACGCGCAGATTTTGTATTCTTTGCAGTAAAATTTTTGCTGGCCTCAACCAAGGCTTCAGCTATGCAGCGTGCTGCCGGGGCTCGTCGGGCCGTGAGCAATACTGGGAAAAAACCGCTATCACCATTGGTTTCCGGGCAATATTCAGCTAATCTCTGAGACAGAACGGGAGCCAGCGTTTTCAATCGTTGGCGTACTTGCTCGCCCATACTGAGCGGATCACAAAGCAGACGGGACAAAAAAACACCGAAAGCGCTTTTACCAACACCGTAAGGGCCTGTCAACGTCCAGGATCGTGTAGTTGCATCCTGCCCTATGCCCGCATCAATACGCCTGAGCATGTCAATTGCAGTTGATGTAATGTGGTATTCACTATCGAACAATTTCCCCTTGTAATCTTTATCCAGGTGGATAGAACGCTGAAAGCGACCATTCACTCTGACACAATCCGCCAATAAAATGCTACTATCGCTCATTAATGGCCTCCGATCGATAGTGTTTCTTCAGCATGTCTATTGGTTCGACAGGAAACTTTCGATAAATCTGCTTTAATCCAGCAGTTTCATCCATAACTAAATTGCCGCCAGTAATTCTTTCCAAATCTTCAACATATTCAATTATGCTGTTTTCATCGAGTTTGAAAATCTGGCCAGGGCTTCCCTCGCCATACATACATTCCTGAACACTGAGGGTGTTACGCCCATCAAGCTTTGTACTAAAATATTGCAGCAAAGCATAACCAAAAACACCTAAAGGCAAAGACGGTTTGGGGCCAATTGCGAATCGATAAAACTCGCCATCGCCACTTACCTGAATGAGGTCCAATTCAATCAATGGGCAGTCAAAGGTTTCTTCAGGATACAAATTATCCGTTTTTTTTGCTTTGCTCTGTGCAGGCAGATATGTTCTTAGAAAGCAATCCACATCCCTGGAAATAACGGAAGCCGCCACCTTTACACCATTACGGGATACATGCCCCATGATAAAATCAACTAATTCCTTTTTGGTGAAATCCGGACGGTGAAATAGTGAAAGGAGTAAATGCCAGGTTGTTCTATAGGCTGGATTTGTTGTCAGACACCAGTGAATCAGCCACAGAGAGCCGTCATCCTCAAGAAATTCATCCCACGGGCTTTCAATTAAAAGGCTTATGGCAAGCGGCGTAGGCATAACGACACTCCTGCGTCCTTCAATCCTGGTTTTTAGCAGTTGCGTTACCTGACACCAGTGCAGAATACTCTGCACCATGTTCTTGCCAACTCCCAAGTGAACCATAGCCTGGCCCTTGTCTGAAAAGATTGACGGGTTATTGCAAGCCCCCTTTACCCCCTTTTCAAGCCACCCATAGCGGAATGCAAATGTCTGGTGGCCTGCAAATTTATATTTGACCGAGTTGCTCTGCAAGAAAAATCTCCTAGCATTAAAAACGTCCGTTACCAGTCTGCGAATAATCGGTAAGCAGACTTGAGGCTGAAAGATGTGACAAGAAGTCCTTGAAAATAAGACAGATATGCTGATTAAGATGATGCGAATACATGAAACCATGGATTCAATACAATTTATCAATTTTAAACTGATTTATTAAACACGTTTGGCTGAAAAAAGAAAGAATTCTTTTCAATCAGACCATTAAAAAAGTCTGGTTTGTTAAATCAGTTTTCAAAAAAACATAATATCAGCAAAAATAAAGGATAATTCCAGACTTTCATCAGGAATAAAATAGATTCTCAGAAATGGATGACAAATTTGTTCCTGAATCACCAGACTCTAAAATCGCTGAACAACACTCTCCAATCGAAAAGGCGCTTGTACTCAAGCATATTCCAACGGTAGGACCATTGCCTATACCGTCAAATATCGGGATTGAACCTCCGTATTGGTGATCATATCTTGACGGTTTCCCTCATAACGAATAACGCCTTTGTCAATCACATAACCGCGGTCTGCGATAGAAAGCGCGAAATACGCATTTTGCTCGCTGAGAAGCACCGGAATGTCGGATTTGATTCCGGATATGATTCTACCCATTTCTTCAACTATGACCGGCGCAAGTCCTTCGCAGGGTTCATCCAGCAGTAGGAGAATCGGATTGCCGACAAGCGCTCTGGCAATGGCGAGCATCTGCTGCTCGCCACCAGACAGATTCCCGCCCTTGCGATTTTTAAGTCGATGAAGAAGCGGAAAAACATCGTAAACACGCTCGATGGTCCATGAAGTAAGACCCTGACGCGGTGGTAAAACAGCTACCTCCAGATTTTCCTTTACAGTCAGACCCTGGAATATTCGCCGATCTTCGGGAACGAAAGCAATTCCTTTACGAACCGTCTCATAAACCGGCCTACCTGTAACATCCTCTCCGTTGAATAAGACGTGTCCGGACTTTGGAGGAATTACGCCGATAATCCCTTTTAAAGTTGTTGACTTTCCAGCTCCGTTCCTGCCCAACAGAGCGACGATTTCACCCTCATGCACGGTCAGGGATACGCCTTGAAGAACATGACTGTCGCCGTAATAAACATGAATATCAGTTGCCCGCAGCATGAAAATCGCCTCCGAGATAAACCTGTCTGACTCTTGGGTCTGATTTGATTTTATCAGGCGCTCCTTCGATGAGAAGGCTTCCTTGATTTAGAACAAAAATAGTTTCGGAAACAGAAAAAACAACTTTCATATCGTGTTCAGTAATAAAAAAGGTGGTGTCGGATTGTTTCGACAATTCTTTAATCAGGTTGATCATACGATCTGTTTCTTCGGGATTCATGCCTGCGGTCGGCTCATCCAACATAACAAGCTTGGGATTTCGGGCAAGGACTATGGCGATTTCAATCAATCGTTTATCACCATAGGCCAAGGTTGAAACCAAACTTCCGCAATGCCCCGTCAAACCAACACGATCCAGAATTTGTTCCGCCTCTGTTGTTAGTGCTCTGTGCTTTTTCAAAGAACTCCAAAATGAAAAACTTAGTCCATGATGGATCACCAGCGGCGCAATCACATTTTCAATAACGGTCAGTGCGGGAAAGACATTGGTAATTTGAAAAGATCGAAGCATTCCCAGCGCCACACGTCGATGCGGCGGCAATCTGCTGACATCCCGACCTTCAAAGAAAATTTTTCCGAAACTCGGACGATAGCGCCCGGAAACAACGTTGTAAAACGTAGTCTTGCCGGCGCCGTTAGGTCCAATAAGAGCACAAAGGCGTCCTGTTGGAATTTTTAAAGATACGTCACTCAGCGCCCGGAATTTGCCGAAGTTATGTGTGATGTTTTGGACCTCCAGAATGATTGAATCACTCATGTTCTATGCACCTATTTCTTTCGAGACAAAATATTCAAGGCGCTGCCCAGCACGCCTTTTGGAAAAAGCAAAACCAAAACCACCAATATTGCACCCAGAATTATCATCCAGTTGGTCGTAAACATGGTAATCAAATGCTCCAGAACAAAAAAGATGGCGGCGCCCACCCCAGGCCCGATCAACACGCCTGATCCACCCAGAATGGTCATTAGCACAGCCTTTCCCGAAAATGACCAGTGAAGCATCTCCGGAGATGCGATTCTGTTGAATAACGCAAACAAAGCACCTGCAATACCGGCCAGAACACCGGCAATCACGAAAGCAAGCAGACGAACAGATCGAACATTGGCCCCCACGAAATCAATGCGGTTACTATTCTCTCTGGCCGCCCGCAAAAGTAGTCCAAAAGGAGATCGAACAACACGCCATAGCAGCCCTGCACCCAGCGTAGTCACCGCAAAAACAAGGAAATAAAAATGTTTTGGATGGGATAGCGATATCCGCCAGTGGATGAAACTCACAGTAGGCAGTATAAAATTACCCAGCCCGTCGCTGCCGCCGGTTACGGAACGCCAGTTATGAGCAATGGTGAAAAGCATCATGCCAAAACCCAGGGTCAATATTGCGAAATAAATCTCATCAAGCCTGACACAAAGCCAGCCAATTACAATGGACAAAATGCAAGACCCGACTATTGCGGCAGCCAGCGCCACCCATAAGGACTCCGACCCATGTAGCAGCATGAGTACGGCGAAATACCCCCCTGCTCCAAAAAATCCTGCCTGTCCAAAAGACAAAAGGCCAGTGTAGCCAAAGAGCAGATTGAAACTCATAGCGAAAAGACTCATAATCAGAATTTCTGTCAACGTGATAATCCAGTAGGTGGACAAAAAAAGCGGGGCGACTAATAAAAACAACAGTAGAAGCGATACGCTGATCACACTGAGCGCCGAAAGGTTTTTCATATCAGGTTTCCCCTCCAAACAGACCTTTTGGCCGAGTCAGAAGAATGACAGTCAGAAGAATATAAGGCAACGCATTATGAATGTTAGGCATCAGAGTCGTTCCGAAAGAGTTTAGCAATCCCAGAATAATCGCTCCGATAAAAGCGCCGGGAAAACTTCCCATACCACCAATGACCACAACAATGAAGCTTTCAATAATAACATGCTCCCCCATGGCGGGACCAACACTTTGATGTGGCGCGGCCAGGGCTCCGCCAAGAGCGGCAAGCCAGGCGCCAAAAGCAAACACGGCTGTAAACAGAATGGGGACCCGTACCCCGATGATTTCAGCCATCTGGCGATCCATTGCGGCGGCGCGCAGAATCTTTCCCCATCGCGTAAACGTAAAGAAAGCCCACAGCGCTATTCCCACCAGTGGCCCCAGAATCACCAGAAAGATGCGATAAACGGGATAACTTTGAGAGAATATATGAACTATGCCGGCAAGCATCTCAGGTGGATTAACAACATGATACGCCGGTCCCCATAAGATTCTAACGCCGTCATCCAGAAAGAGCATAACACCGAAAGTAAGCAGCAGTTGAAAACTGGCGTCACGGTCGTAAAGCGGTCTTAACAAAAAACGCTCGATGAATACCGATAGAGCAGCGACAACAGGAGGCCCCAACAGCAGACCTATCCAGAAGGAATCGCTCCACCGCATCAATTGAAGACAGATATACGCACCCAGCATAAAAAGAGAACCATGAGCGAAATTGAGGACACCCATCACGCCGAATACCGTAGTCAGCCCCATTGAAATCAAAAACAGCAGCATGCCCCATGAGAGGCCGTTCAAAACATTTATCAAAAAGGCATCCACGGAAAATTTCCTATTTAAAATGCCGAAAGAGCAGTGAAAGCAGGGGGCATTAGTGTTGGCCCCCTGGCAATAGTCACTTCTTCATCTTGCACTCGGTTTCATCAACGGGCGGCGTAATGTCTTTACCCGAGAAAAATTTGATCGGCTTCAGTACGCGAATGGGCATGTTCGGATCAGATGCCGTTTTACCCCATACGCCATCGGTCACTGCCTGATGGTCTTCGGCACGAATCGTAATTTTTCCCACCGGTAAATCCAGGGAAAGTCCTTCCAATGCATCGATCACTTTCTCTTTTTCAACGGAGTTCGCCTTAACTGTCGCAGCCATATATGCTTTCACGGCCGTATATGCGCCATGTGCATTGTAAGATGGGTAAACAGCATAACGTTTGAAATAGGCATCCACAAAAGCCTTGTTGATCGGGGTATCATTGGCCTGAAACCAGTACCGGGTTCCAACCCAGAGTCCCTCTGGCATTTTTTCCTTCAAAGCATAAAGCACTTCGGTAGCAGCCCCAAGAGTCAACAAAACTTCACGTTTGCCATCAAAAAACCCCATATCCCCTGCCTGACGCACAAAGTCGATCAGGTTGCCGCCCCACAGGGAAATCAGCACGCCATCGGCCTTGGAATTCATAATCTTGCTTATAAATGAGGAAAAATCCGTTGTGGCGGATGGTGAAAAGGCCACCTCGGATACAGGTAGAAATTGGGCGTCGGGTTTCTTTTTCGACAAATATTTCTGAAAATATTCCCAGGACTGATAACCAAAGGAATAATCCGGTCCGGCTGTCGTCCATGTTTTTGCTTTCAATTCAGAAGCGACGGCAGCCGCCATAGCCATGTTTTGATTCACATTCAGTGATATGCGAAATGTATAACGATTGCACTTGGCGCCCGTAACATCGGGTGTGGCGGCGTGGGTGATGATCAGAGGCGTTTTCAATTCATTCATGACCGGGGCGACTGCCGATGCTACGCCGCTTGAGTCAATTCCCATAACGATATCCACTTCATTTTCATATACCAGTTTCCTGATGACACGAATGCCCACATCCGGTTTGCCGGTGCTGTCCTCGAACAGCGCCTCGACTTTGCGACCGTTGATACCGCCAGCTTTGTTCACCTCATCAATGGCCAGCTCCGCCCCCTGCTTGGCAAACTGGCCATAGGTGGCGAACGGTCCGGACATGATATAGACAAAACCGATTTTGACAGGCTTATCCGATGCTGATGCTGTTCCCGATCCCGCCATCAGCAGTCCGAACAAAAATACACAACAGATTACAATACTCTTTTTCATAGCGTTCTCCTTCAAAATGTCCATTTTTCCTGGATATGTGATTAATAATGAGAAAAGATTGCCGAATATGATTCTAACAATGACCGGCGTCAGCTCTGCTTCCGCCCAACAGGAGATGAAAACTCATATCCTTTTTTGAATAACAAAGTCAAATACTTTGACTTTGTTATTACCTTGATTTGCACTGGCCAGTATAATAATATGCAATTTGAAGGTTCAATATTCAAATTACATAAAAAATGATAACCCACTGCCATGATTAATAGAAATATTTAATCCATACTTGTCGGCCTGGCGTAGTATCAAACGGTGCTTATGCGTACATCCATATCTGCTGATTACTCATGGTGAATCATCACGGGGCATTCGCACGGCTATGAATAATTTCTGACAGGAGAGGAATCTCATTTCTTTTTGATATACGAT
>CAIMCT010000294.1 GCA_903839535.1 uncultured Desulfobacteraceae bacterium | reverse complement strand
CTAAGGAGGAAAAAATGGACGCTAAAGAAAATCAGATGCAGCAGATCATCACCCGGTGCTGGGGGGATGAGGAATTCAAAAAGAGATTGATGGCCGATCCGGCAAAAATTCTTGATGCCGAAGGGGTGAATGTTCCGGATGGCGTATCAATCAGGGTGATGGAGGACACCGATCAGGTTCGAACGTTGATCATTCCCCCCGAACCTTCCCACCTTGATGATGATCAACTGAATGGCATCACAGGCGGCGTGGTGTTGCCTCATACTGCTGGGCTTTTCACCCCCCCCATCGCAGGCGGGTGATTTGTTGTGAGTGATCATGGTCGTGATTTACGGTGGCTGTTCCAGTCATCGCAACGCTGATGGATGCGGGTATTCCATGAGTCGTTACAATCATGGGTGATTTTCAATAATGAATCCCGAATTTTAGGGGCAGGCCCTGTGCCTGCCCCTATTCTGACCATTCTTGAAAAATCGGCAGGCACGGAGTTTAAGGCAACCACAGGGGGTATCATATCCAAAGTCATGTAGAATAAAGGAAACTTGGTTGCATGGAAAACTACTGCTCTTAAAATCGTCTATCTCGGACTTTTTTACAGTGCAGCCCCTTAGCTTGTTTTTGCAATTGAGCTTTCGACCATACTTTCACAATATTGACAACGAATATGTGCGTAGGAGAACAAGTATGTATAGAAGAACCAAGAATATCGTAGATTATATGTTTAGAGTTGCCTTACTAATTAATGGAGGAAAAAATGAGAAAAATTGAGGTAAAGAGTTTAGATTTCACACGGATGAAGCGAAACATTTTTATGGTCATTGTTATTTTGGCCTTGATGGCGGCTGGCAATCCGGTCTATTCAGCCTGCGACGGCGCGAATTGCATTCCTCTCGGAAATGACTTTAGCATGAAAATCTGTGCAGAATACCAGGGGGCTCAATACGAGTTTAAGCTCAATTATATTCAGGATAGTTCCGGTTATTTCTGGAAAATGGATATTTCAACGCTCAAGCAAATTCAATCCGGCGCAGGGGGTTGTATTTATGTGGGTAACGATGGGGCCATAAAGATTTGCTGCGCGAATTATCTTGATTTCAATTACGCTTTTACTCTGAATTATACGCCTTACCCCAAGGACCCAACCGGATTTTACTGGAAAATGGATATGGCGACACTTGTTGTAACCCCAGTGGTGTTGGTTGCTGATCCACTCTTTTCCTTTCAATGGTCTCTCCAAAATACGGGACAGACGGCTTTTTCCAATGGGGCAGGAAAGCCTGGAGAAGACCTTAGGATGACCCAAGCCCTTACCGATAAATTAAGCGGCTTGGGTGTGATCATGGCCGTCCTTGATTCCGGCCTCGAAATCGCGCATGAAGATCTCTCCGGAAATGTCATTCCCAACGGTTCGTACAACTATGTGAACCAAACAACTGATCCCACATCCACTGCAACGAAAGGCGATCACGGCACAAGCGTTGCTGGTATTATCGCCGCCACGGCAATGAATGGTAAAGGTGGCCGCGGGGTGGCCCCGCGATCTTCTCTTAAAGGGTTCAATGTTCTTGAAGCCCAGACAGAGTCAACCTTTATTGAGTCCATGGGAGGCCATCCCCGCTCACAGAATGTTGATGTTTTCAATATGAGCTACGGAGTAGATTCAAATAGTTACACCAATCTGTCTCCAACATATAAAGATATCTATGATAAAGTAGCAGGCACCCTTCGCGGAGGAAAAGGCGGTATTTATGTCAAAGCAGCCGGAAATGGATTTGCACGTTTCTACCATGGAACACCAGCAGAACCTTATACCTGTGCAGAACAGAGCTATGGCAGGGATGACCTGACCTGCCAGAATGCTGCGGCAGATGAAGAACAATCCAGGCCAGAGGTGATTACCGTAGGTGCTTTCAATGCCGCGGGCGTCAAGTCTTCCTACTCGACGGCAGGATCAAACCTCTGGATATCGGCACCAGGAGGCGAAAGAGGTACAACCTCTCCGGCCATCATCACAACCGATCAGAGTGGAGTTGACAAAGGATACAGCCGCAACGATCTTGTTAATCCAAAAAACTCATTTGAGATCGGAGATCCCACATATAATCCCAACTGCAACTATACCAGTGGTTTCAATGGCACATCTTCGGCGGCCCCCCACGCCTCCGGAGCCATTGCACTTCTGCTTCAAACCAATCCAAACCTTACCCGAAGGGATGTCAAGCATATCCTTGCAAAGACTGCGAGAAAAATTGATCCCATCTCTCAGGAATCAATTGTCAATATAGGTATCAATGGTGTGGATTATCAAGCAAGCCAGGGCTGGGTAACCAATGCCGCAGGATACAATTTCCACAACTGGTATGGCTTTGGAGCGGTGAATGTTGATGCCGCCGTAGCCATGGCGAAAAATTACCAGGCGAACAGCCTCCCGCCGCTGGTGTATTATGTTCTAATGGGGCGATTCGTGCCTATGGCGATTCCTGACAACAACGCCTCAGGTGTGATAAGAACCTTGGATATGACGGAAAACCTGACTATCGAAAACTTATTTGTCGAGATTGTCATTAAGCATCCAGATACTGCCGAGATTGGAATTGAAATCACTTCACCCCAGGGCACGAGGAGCATTCTGCTGAACATCCGTAGTGCGGTAAAAACAGGTCTGAACAAGGACGGTGGGGTGGTGCTTGGGAGCAATGCCTTTTATGGCGAAAAATCAAAAGGAACCTGGACTCTTAAGGTTCTGGACAGTTGGCCGGGAAATACGGGAAGTCTAGAATTATTCAATTTGGACATAAGGGGATATTAAGGGGTGAAATATGAATGGAATAACAGATTTAATCAGAATATTCAGAAAAAACTGTAATGAAGTTATGGTCTCTGTATGTGAAAAGGGCATCCTTTTCATGATCGGTTTATCGCTTATGTGTTCAAGCATACTTATTCCGCAAGCCGCATGGAGTCTTGACTCGGCCCAGCGGGAAACTTTTATCGCCTCTCTTCCCCAGGGAGAAACCTTTGAAAATGATAGATCGACTTACGTTTTGCTGCCGTCACTCCGCGCGGAGAAGGCCGATGGCCGGAAATCGGAACTTGGCGCGAATGAAAATCCAGGTTCAGTTCAAACAGATCAAACGACAGAGGATGTTATTGAACGAAAAGGACTCTTTACGGTTTACAGGCAATCGTCTTCTGAGCAAGCATCCATCCGCATGGTAAAGGGACAGTCCGGGGATGTTCAGGTTAATCCTGTTGTTCTCAACCTGGAAACAAAATCCATTGGGATCATTAACGGCAAGCTATGGCTGAAACTGAAGGACATGCAGGATGCCCAGTCAATAGCCAATTCGTATAACATTACCTTGTCCTTTGTCAATATCCCGATGGAGACGGCCTTCTACGACTTTCCCAGCGATGTGAATATCCTGGCTCTGCGAAAGCGTCTTATTGAGGAAAACCCAGGGATATTGCGTGTGACCCTGGATATGGTGGACAGGATACGACTTCCTCAGTAGTATCATAGAAAGGATACAGGGGCGGATATACTGTGAATGGTCGTAATCTACGATTTCCTTATACTCCCTTCCACCGTATTGCATCATTTACCATAATTTCACACAAACGCCCAAACTTACGCAAGGAGACTTCAATGAAAAGACAAGAGATTATGTGGACATTTGTATGCTTTACATTATTGCTGTTCACAGCAGATGTGTGGGTGTCTCCTGTTCCTGATACCGGCCAGACGAAGTGCTATCCACAGTCGAGATTCCTTGTCCTTCATCAGGCCAACCATTTTATGGTCAGGACGCCCAATATACCTGCAATCCAATGTCATACACCAAGCTGGATGGCAGCGGCAAATTACGGAACTGTCACAAAATAGCATTGATTTCCTCCGTTCACGATGTGGTGAAGACAACGTAGTGGGACTCCTCTCCCCCGCTGGGGGAGGGAGTTGATGGTGTTGCTTCGGGGGGAATCGTGTTGTCATGGAAAAACTATTCGGCGCGGTTCATTAATGAATACAATAGCCGCACTGGGGTGCGGCGATCCCAGCGGTAAGGGCGACCGGCCAGTCGCCCCTACTTGATTCGTGTCATTCGTGGCTTAATAATATTTTCACGGTAAGGAAAATAAAGAAGAATAGCTTCCTATCCTGTATTTTCCATTATCCTGTCCATCCTGGCCAAAAGATAAGACTGGCCATGGTAAATTTTTTAAGTGAACTATGGTAGATTATATGTTTTGAGTTGCCTTACATAAAACATCCCTCCGGAGGCATACAGCCATCCGGTTATACTGCGAACTGGCATAATTTTACGTTTTTGACCCCCCACCCCAACCCTCCCCCGCTGGGAGAGGGAGTTTATGAAAAGCGCAGATTATGCCAGTTCG
>CAIMCT010000293.1 GCA_903839535.1 uncultured Desulfobacteraceae bacterium | reverse complement strand
TGATTTCCCCGATATCGGATTCAAGAATATTCTGCTCAACGCCAGACAGATTTTCCGGAAAGATATAGGCTTGCAAATTATCCTTTTAGCCATGGAAGACATCACCGAACGCAAGCTGGCGGAGGAACTCCTGGAGACCAACCGGCAACTTGAAGCGACCACGGCGCAGGCTGAAATGGCCAACACCGCCAAGAGCAGGTTCCTGGCCAGTATGAGTCATGAGATTCGTACGCCCTTGAGTGGGATGCTTGGCATGACGGGGCTGCTGCAGGAAACTAACCTTACGGAGAGGCAGCGCAACTATGCGGAGAAGATCAAGACGAACGGCGAATTGTTGCTTGCCGTTCTAAACGATATCCTGGATTTTTCCAAGGTGGAGGCTGGAAAGCTGGATATTGAAATCGTTCCTTTATCACTGAAAGAGGTGATCGACAACGTTGTGAATATTTTCGAGTCCCAGGCTGCGGAGAAAAAAATCAAGATCAATACATCCATTGACTTGGGGCTTCCCGACAATCTGTTGGGCGACCCTCTGCGCATGACCCAGGTGATCGCCAATCTGATGAGCAACGCCATCAAGTTTACGGCGGCAGGCTGGATTCAGCTTGGGGCCAAGGTCCAGCGGCGGACCGAAACTGATGTGGAGGTGAAGATTTCGGTACAGGATACAGGCATCGGCATGACGGAAGATGAGTTGTCGCGGTCGTTCACGGCGTTCAGCCAGGCCGACGCTTCAACGGCCCGTCGCTTCGGAGGAACCGGCCTGGGGCTGGCGATCAGCCAACAGTTTGTGGAACTCATGGGAGGAACAATCCAGGCGGAAAGCACACCCGGCAAGGGGAGCCTATTTACGGTCGTTCTTTCCTTCCTGATTGATTCGGACATCGGGCGGACGAATTTGTCGCGGCATCCGGATATGCACCGAATACGTTTCTCCAACGCCCGGGCGCTGGTGGTGGAGGACCACGAGAGCAACAGGGAAGCTGTTGTAGAGCTTTTGTGGCGGGCAGGTATCAAGGCTGATATCGCAATAAACGGTGTGGAAGCCGTGAAGATGGCCAGCACAACTGACTATGACATCCTGTTCATGGACATCAAGATGCCGAAGATGGACGGCTTTACCGCCACCAGAGAGATTCGTAATTTTGACATGGAGCGCGTTAATCGTCTGCCCATCATAGCACTGTCCAACCGCGTCATCGCCGGTTATCGGGAAGAAAGTCTTGCCGCCGGAATGAACGATCATCTTGTCAAACCGATCAATCCCGACGTGTTGGAGACGGCGCTTCTGCAATGGCTTCCCCCGGAAAAACGCACGGCCGTCGCCGATGAGCCGTCCCTGTTTACAAATCAGAAACTCACGCCAATTCCGCTTCCGGCGGGTCTGGACGTGGAAGATGGTCTAAACAGGGTAGGCGGCGACCAAAAATTCTACCTGAAGCTTCTGCGCGATTTTGTCGCTGGGTACGGAGAAACGCCGAAGCTGCTACTGCATGAACTTCAAGCGAACCGACGTGAGGATGCGATCCACCGGGTCCACGCCATCCGGGGAGCAGCCAGTAATCTCGGCGGGAAGGATATGGAAGCCGCAGCCGCAGAGCTGGAAAATGCCTGCCACGCTACGACGGAGAATGCGGGGAGTGCGGAGATTGGTGTCCCTCTTACACTAAGAGATCCCCTGCGCATTTTTATCGACCACCATGAGGCTCTGATCACTGCCATTGGCGTAGTCCTTGCCCAACAGCCAGCCGTCTCACCGGACAAACCGAAACCGGAAGGTAAACTGGGGTCTATGGAGGAATTGCGTCCTTTGTTGGAGCGATTGAAGTTGGCCTTGGCAAGTGAAGAACCCCTGCCCTGCATGAAAATCCTGGAAGAGTTATCGCAAAGCCGGTGGTCTGAAGGTCATGAAACAACTTTGGCGGAAGTAAACCACCTGGTTCAGCAATACCGCCTTGCCACGGTAAATTTGTTCTATGCTATTAAGCAACACAGGCGCTACCGGCACATGAATTTTTAGTCATTCGCAAATAGTCAAAGACCATCCGAGTGTTGCGCGTGAGTTCTCGCATTTTCTGAGCGACGCTGCGGACGCC
>CAIMCT010000292.1 GCA_903839535.1 uncultured Desulfobacteraceae bacterium | reverse complement strand
AGGGAAGGCGAGCTAATCCCAGGCAACCACCGCCTGGGAACTGTATCGATCATTGTGTTTGATCACAAAACCTGTCTGGTGGGAGCAACGCTGAACATGTTGGAATTCTTTGCTCGTGAGTCCTGCGGCTGGTGTACTCCGTGCAGGGAAGGCCTGCCATATATCCGGGATATCCTGGCCCGAATCGAGGCAGGAGAAGGCAGGGAAGAATTTATTCCCCTGCTGCGTCGGATGAGCAAGTATTTGTGGAATTCCTACTGCGCCCTGGCACCGGGTGCGGCTTCGCCGGTGGAGAGCCTGCTGACCTATTTTGAAGATGAAGTGCGGGAGCATATCAGTCAGCGCAGGTGTCCCTTCAAATGAAGTGGTCAAAGGTGATGGAACTAAAATATGAAATGGTGATTTACTGGAGTGATGAAGACAAATCGTTCATCGTCGAAGTCCCTGAGCTTCCCGGATGTATGGCCGACGGGAAAACATATTGCAAAGCGGTTTCCAATGCAGAATTATTTCATAATATATTGAAAGATTGAAACGAGATAAGGGATTACTTGCAGGCAGAATAGAAATCAGATATCGCATGCACATCCTGAGATCGTTCGCATGTTGGAAAGATATACAGAAACTGTACAACTAATTGTTAGCTGCACAGAAGAATAAGGAATCGATAGATACATGGCCCTTTCAGATTACATTGCCCGTATCACTGAAGTCGTGCGTAAGGCGAAATCGGAGTCCAAACTCGAAGGCGAGTTCAACCAGATACTTAAGGAATGCCTGCACGAGTTTGGAATCCCATTCGACCCTCACGTCAACGAGACACTAAAAAGCATGGGCCTCTCGCAAGTCGATGCGGATCGGCCGGACGGCGTATTCGGGCACATCGTTTATGACTACAAGGCACCCGGCAAGCTGTCATCCGCGAAGGACCTTCAAGGTGCCAAGGATCAAGTTGAGAGATACTTGGACCGGATTACCGGGAGCCATGCAGACGCACCAGACGCATGCGCAGCGTGGTTCGGTTACGTCACCGATGGGAGAACGCTTGTCTACTGTAGATCAAGCCGGCGCTCCTGGCAGTGGTCTCGCCCTCTTCCGCTGACAGAGAGCACACTTCTTTTTCTTGTCCATGCCTTCCGCTCTCTGAAACGCAAACCCTTGAATGCTCCGCTCCTCAGCGAAGCATTCGGCAAGGAGTCCGATGTTGCCCGTGAGCTCATCCGCGTCATGTGCTCTCACCTATCTAAGCCAAGACACAAGACGAACATGCTGTTCCGAGAATGGAAGCGGCTTTTCGAGCAGGTCTCAACATACGGTCTCGACCAGCTTCCCTCATTGAAGAAGTGGGCCGCGGACAACGGTATCGCGACTAAAGATGCCTCGCATATCCTGTTCGCGATGCACAGCTACTACAGCCTTGTTGTCAAGATCGTCACGTCCGAACTACTGTCAATCTCCACGCACAGCACCTTCTCCGTGTGCGATGAAGTCACAGCAACTACCGCGATAGACGATCTTCACGCGGTGATGACCCGGATCGAGAATGGCGAATACTACCGGCGCTATCGTATCAGTAACTTCTTGGAAGGGGACTTCTTCAGTTGGTACATGAACGAACGTTCGCGCTCCCTTGCTGACGCAATTCGCGGCGTTGCTCGAAAGTTTCTTGAGTTCGAGCCCGCCAGCGCAATTCTTCTACCAGAGGCGAAGCAGGATCTCCTCAAGGAGTTTTACTCCTCGCTCGTGGACGAACAAATACGGCACGACCTCGGGGAATACTATACACCTGACTGGTTGGCCCAGCATCTTCTTGACCGCGCAGGCTACCACGGGGAGCCCGACCGCAAAGTGTTAGATCCAGCCTGCGGGTCCGGCACGTTTCTTGTGGAAGCAATCATCAGATTGAAACGGGGCTGCGTAAAGGCGGGGCTTTCTCAACTTGAGACCCTTGCCACGATCCTTACCAACGTCAAGGGGCTCGACCTGAACCCACTGGCTGTGATCTCCGCTCGCGCGAATTACATCCTCTCAATCTACGACCTCGTTTTCGATCTCGGCCACGACATAGAACTGCCGGTCTACCTCGCTGACTCCATCAATGTTCCCGTCGAGAAAGAGGATGACGATGGTCACAAGTATTTAGAGTATTTTCTAGACACAGAACTGGAGGGCTTTGTTCTCGAACTTCCATGGGAACTCGTTCATGCGCAAGTGATGGGGCATGTGCTTCTGACTTGTGAGGACGCGATTTCCCAAGGCTGGCCCTTCGAGCGGTTTCTTCGGGCGATTCGGGCGATAGCCGAAGTTGTGCAGCATCTTTCCGACCCGGTGGTCGGCCGCCTCGCCCGATTCTATGAAGTTATCGAGTCACTCGAAGCACGGGATTGGGACAAGATTTGGTGTCGAATCATCAAGAACAATTTCAGTCCATGTGGGTTTGCTCCGTTTGACCTCATAGTTGGAAACCCCCCATGGGTGAGATGGAGTCGTTTGCCTGAAACGTATCGAAATCGCGTGAAAGGTTTCTGCAACTACTACGGCCTTGTTTCGGGCCAAGGCTATTCCGGCGGCGTCGAGAGTGACATTTCTACAGTAATCACATTCAGCGCGGCTGACAACTGGCTTAAGGACGGGGGAACTATTGCGTTCCTCATCACTTGGACGGTGTTCAAGTCCGGGTCCGCACGTGGATTCCGACTGTCCGAGCTGCCGGCCGGTGCGGGACTTCGTATCACGACCATTGAGGATCTTACCCGTCTTCAGCCATTCCCGGACGCAACAAACGAAACCGCAGTTTACGTTGCGAAGAAGGTGCGGCCCGCCAGCAGAGCACACTTCCGCAGGACTGATTGCAAGATATGGGTGCCTCAGCGCGGCAAGTCCCGCATCCCGACAGCGACACCACTAAGCGAGGTCTACAAATGGTGTGAAATACGCCACGGTGCAGCCTGTCCGGTTCGGGAGTGGGGAACACCCCTCTTTACCGGTGACATCTCCCATTATCGTCAATCTGCTTTCCTCCGAGGAAAGAGCGACTATATCGCATTCGCACACCGAGGCACCGTTTCCGACTGTGCCCGCGTCTATTGGGTAAAAGTACTCAAGTACTCAGAAGCGACAGGGCGCGCTCTTATCCGAACGCTGACAGAGGATGAACTTCCGCGAGCAAGGGCGGTTGATCCGGTTGACGGCATATGGATTGAGGCTGATCTTCTTTACCCCCTCATCCGGGGGAGAGACCTCGGCCGATACTGTACAATAACGGAAGGATGGCACCAACTCATTCCCAACGCCCACTACGAAAAAGTTGAATCAGAAGAAGATTTCGCGGACAGCTATCCGCTCACATATTCTTACTTCAAGAACTATGAAGATATCCTTAGCAAGCGTTCCTCATATAAGCGATACCAATCACACCTTCCGTTCTATGTGATCTACTGCGTAGGCGATTATTCCTTCAGCCCTTTCAAGGTTGTCTGGATGGAGCAACAGGACCCCGGCGCTTTCCGGGCGGCAGTCGTTTCGGCCGATCCCACCGCAGTTCTTCCCAACGCGCTGATTGTTCCAGACCACAAGCTCTACTTCGCGTCGTTCACATCCGAAGAAGAGGCCCACTACGTCTGCGGATTCCTTAACTCCATGCCAGTTCGAATATGGCTTGGCGGATTTTTGCTTGGTAAGCAAATCGGCACGACCATATTTGAGTTTATGAACGTGCCACTTTACGACGGAAGCAACAAGGAATGTGCAGCTATCGCCAAAAATTCACGGGCTGCACACAGGAACCGCGCTGGTTCTCGCGACAAGGGGTTCCTCGACGATGAAACTGAAACGGAGCTTTCTCACCATGTGCAAGCAGCGTGTTCAACGAGCAGTGCAAAAAACAACTAACAAGGTGCTGCTCCGAACGGCAATTCCGCTGTGCTCCATTGCCGCCGGTGAGCTTGGTCGTTCTATACGCAGTTTTTCAGATGGCCATCGTCTGGCGTTTCGAGCAAAAGGGAAGGGTTTCCCTGTCCAGCTTCCACGCCAGTTATCGCCAGTATTGCAGCCGATTTCCGGAAATGAGGTAACTAAATGCGTATTGATTATATTGTTTGTTCAGAACAATTCGAGGATAAAATTGAGTCGAAACACAGTGTAACGATCAGAGAGGTTCGTCAGGTTTTACTGAGACATCCTCGTATTCGTTTTAAGGACAGTCATGCCGAAACTGATCATTGATGATCGAAAAATCGAGGTTGCTCTTGGTGTCAAGGTAATTGATGCCGCGGAGCAGGCAGGAATCATGATTCCACGCTTTTGCTATCATCCGGCGCTTGGGTCGGTCGGGGCTTGCCGGATGTGCGCTGTGAAGTTTCTGGATGGCCCGGTTCGGGGACTTCAGATGAGTTGCATGGTGGAAGCAAAGGACGGGATGGTGATTTCCAGCACCGACGACGAGGCTGTGGATTTCAGACGATTCGTCATCGAACTCTTGATGCTGAATCACCCGCACGACTGTCCGGTATGCGATGAAGGCGGCCAATGTCTGCTCCAAGACGAAACCGTATCCGGCGGACATGCAATGCGCCGATATATGGGAAAAAAACGCACCCATCGAGATCAATATCTGGGCGAACTGGTCCAGCACGAGATGAACCGCTGCATCCACTGTTATCGCTGCAAGCGCTTTTATCAGGATTTCTGCGGATACCGTGACTTTGGAGTTATGGGCATCGCCAACCGCACTTATTTTGGCAGGTATTCGGACGGCCAGCTTGAAAATCCTTTTTCCGGAAATCTCATCGACTTATGTCCCACCGGCGTATTGACGGACAAACCAGCAAGATTCAAGGGCCGACGTTGGGATTTTCAGCGTGCGCCATCGCTTTGTATTCAGTGTTCTTTGGGATGTCATACAATAGTCAACGCCCGTTATCGGGAGCTGATTCGGATTGAAGCACGCTACAATGAACACATCAATGGCCATTTTATCTGTGATCGCGGCCGCCTCGGGTTTGCCTTTGCCAACCATCCGGACCGGCCTCGGCAGGCGCTCATCCACGGCAGTGCAGTGACTTACAAGGATGCGATTCGTACCGTAGCCGATCGGCTTTCAACGATTTCCCAATCCGCAGGTCCCAATGCCATTGCTTGCGCAGCCTCATCCCGATCCAGTGTTGAAACCATTATGGGCCTTAAATTCCTGGCGCATGCGCTAAGTTGGCGAAGTCCCGGCTTTTTTATGGATCGGTTGCAGCAGGACAAAGTATCTGCTGCAGCCGGCAGGCTTGATCCGAATCTTGCCATTTCTCTTCGCGAGGTGGAACAAGCAGACACCATTCTGGTTTTGGGCGCTGATCCAATCCAGGAAGCACCCATGCTGGCGCTGGCTATGCGTCAAGCCCATCGTGCCGGGGCTAAGGTAGCCGTCCTTGATCCCAGGCCGGTTTCCCTGCCCTTTGACTATGAGTACTGGCCAATGACGACAGATAATCTGAATTCGGCGCTTCAGGAACTAATGCGGTCTGTTTTGTCCGAAAATGCAGCAGAATCCTATTTATGTGAGAATATTCAGCCTTTGGCAATAATGCTGCAAAACAGCCAGCGACCTGTGATTGTATGCGGTACGGACATCGTAAATTTATCTGTCATCACTGCCGCGGCAGATCTGGCGCTTCAGCTTCAAGATGCCAATAAATGCGCAGGACTATTTTATGTACTGCCCGGTGCCAATGCCTATGGAGCAGCCATTGCGTCTATCGGCAGCGAGCCATTTTCCGAGCTTCTTGGCTCTATTGAAAATGGGGAGGTCAGAGCGCTGCTTCTTGTGGAAACCGATTTTTTATATCATTTTCCTGATCAGGCTCGTGTGAAAAGCGCCTTAGAGAGATTAGAACTCCTGGTTGTGATGGATTATCTTCCGAATCACACAATGGAGTTTGTTGGGCAGACACCGGCCACAATAAGTTCATCTGTCCCTACATCCGCTCTAACATATATAACCCTTCCTACGCTGACGCATTTTGAAACTCAGGCCAGCTTTATCAATCAGGAAGGCCGATTGCAGCAGGCAACTCCGGTTCACACCAGTGGCACGCCCCTGTCGCAGTTGACTGGCGGGAAACATCCGCCTCGGGAGTTTCGCAACGACATCCCCGGCGGAGGTGCCAAAGCTGCCTGGCGGATATTTTCGGAACTGGAAGCCGCCATTTTATCATCTCACCCTGCTATGACCTCTTTTCATGACCTCTGGTCCAGGATTGAGCAGGAACTGAACATAGATGTTCACATTGAAAACAGCAATGAGATTCCGGATAACCTTCGCATTTATTCAAAAAATATAAGTTCTGAGCTATACTGCGAACTGGCATAATTTTACGTTTTTGATCCCCCACCCCAACCCTCCCCCGCTGGGAGAGGGAGTTTATAAAAAGCGCAGATTATGCCAGTTCTCAGTATATTTGCCTGGATTGCTGGCGGTTTTATTGAATTATGAATTATGAATGAAAAGCAAAAACGAATGGTGAACGCTGGATGTTTTTTTATTCATCATTCATGAAATCCGTACATCTGACGAATTCATGATGAACTCGCAAACGCTTCGGAAAGGGTTTTATAAATGCTAACTCACTGGATATTGGGCTTTATACTGCTGGTTATCAAACTTGGGGCTGCGCTGTTGGCCCTGCTGCTTGGAGCCGCCTATCTGGTGCTGGCCGAGAGAAAGCTTCTGGCCCGAATGCAGATCCGCATTGGCCCAAACCGGGCCGGCCCTTTCGGGCTACTGCAGCCAATTGCGGATTTGCTTAAAATGATGACCAAGGAAGATGTGATTCCCCGAGGGGCGGATCGCGTGATTTTCCGCTATGCACCAGCAGTTGCAGCCGCCACCGCCATGCTCATTTTCGCTGTGGTTCCATTTGGAGACAGCCTCATTCTGTGGGAAAACCGGATACCGCTCGTGATTACGGATCTGAATGTGGGGCTTCTGGCGGTTCTCGGTCTTTCATCCCTTGGAGTTTACGGTGTGGCTCTGGGCGGATGGGCATCCAATTCCAAATACAGCCTTCTGGGTGCTATACGGGGCATCGCCCAGATGATTAGCTATGAATTGTCGCTGGGGCTGTCCCTGGTTCCGGTGGTCATGATGGCTGGCTCTTTCAGTCTGGTGGACATTGTGGCCGCCCAAACAAGTTATCCGTTCTTTTTTGTGCAGCCGGTTTCATTCGCTATTTTTTTTGTGAGCGCCATGGCGGAAATCAAACGCATCCCTTTTGATATGCCGGAAGCTGAAAACGAATTGATCGCTGGATATCACACGGAATACAGCGGCTTGAGATTCGGATTGTTTTTTCTTGGCGAATATGTCACTTTGGTGACTCTGGGAGCGTTGACAGCCGTGTTTTTTCTTGGAGGCTGGCACGGTCCATTTTTTCCAGGAATCTTATGGTTGCTGATTAAAATTGCAGTGGTTGCTTTTTTGATGATCTGGATCAGGGGAACCCTGCCGCGCTTTCGCTCCGATCAGTTGATGGATATGGGCTGGAAGTTTCTAACGCCTCTGGCTCTGGTCAATATTGTTGTCACCGGCGCGGCGCTGTTGATGTTAAACGCAAAGTAAGTGCAAGAAAGAGCCATTACAAAATTCCGATATGGGAAAATAATCGGATCAAATTTGTGATTCCCGAAATAATCCCAGAACAAGGCTGTGCAGTTGACCAGTGCAGCGGTGACTTTATTGGAAAACAAGGGGAAAGTCTATAAACGGCTTGAAAAAAATGCAGTCGTCACTTTACCAATCCATATATGAGGGTGCCTACGGGCTTATTGCCGGATTTGCCATGACGTTAAGGCATTTATTCCGAAGGCCCATAACCGAGCCTTATCCGGAGTTCAAGCGCCAGCTTCCGGAACGCACCCGTGCAACCATTATCCTGACGAGTAACCCGGATGGAGATGAACGGTGCGTGGCCTGTTATCTGTGTTCGGGGGTCTGTCCGGTAAACTGTATTTCCATGCAGTCGGCAGAGCGATCTGACGGCAGGCGTCATGCCGCCTGGTTTCGCATCAATTTTGCTCGCTGCATTTTCTGTGGATTCTGCGAAGAAGCCTGCCCGACCCTGGCCATTCAGCTCACACCGCATTTTGAAACCAGCCAGCGAGATATACTTAAATTGCTTTATGAAAAAGAAGACCTGCTTGTCAATCACGGCGGCAAAAACAGCGACTACAATTTTTACCACCATGCCGGTGTTGCCTTGGTAGGCGACAAGGGAAGCCATGTCGGAGAAGAGCAACCTGTGGATATCAGGACTTTGATGCCGTAACAGGTGAAATCGTAACAAACCACGGCGAGATTCCGAATTGAGGAACCCGGTGCGGTAATCCCGTACGGATAGGGATGCGAGGGGGCGGTCGGGTGACTGGCTGTCCTACCTTGATGCAGTTTGGGGGGGAGTGGATTCTTGTCGACAAGCGAAGGAGTGACCTTATGAAAGCCTTCAGGATTATTATGGGACCATTACTGGTGATGACGTGGATGATCTTTGCTTTGGGCTACTACTGTATGGCTTCAGACGAGCTTACTCTCAAAGATGCATGGCAACTGATAATAACAAAGAGATTTGTTGATCTCACCCATGCCTTCTCAGCAGGGATTCCTCATTGGAAAGGCTTTCCCGATGAAAAGCGGGAGATTCTCTACTGGTATGAACCTGGTGTAGGAACATTGGGGACTGGCTTTTATGCACAGGTCTTCACTCACGTCGGTCAGTGGGGAACTCATGTAGATCCTCCTGCTCACTTCGTGGAGGGCTTACGTACTGTGGATCAGATTAGTGTAAAAGAGATGATCCTGCCCTTAGTCGTAATTGATGTTCACAAGAAGGTAGCGAACAACCCAGACTACACCATCACCATGGAAGACATTAAGGCTTGGGAAAAACGGCATGGCTCTATCCCAGGAGGAGCTTTTGTGGCGATGCGCACCGACTGGTGCAAGCGATGGCCTAATATGGAAGCTATGCAGAACAAGGATGTCAATGGAATTGCCCACTACCCTGGTTGGAGTCTCGAGGTACTGAAGTATCTATATGAGGATCGCAAGATCACTTCTTCCGGTCATGAGACAACCGACACTGATCCTGGCATTGCTACTTCAAAAGATGACTATTCCTTGGAAACATACATATTGAAGCAAAACCGCTATCAGATTGAGCTTCTGACGAATTTGTATGAGGTGCCAGAGACAGGTGCCCTGGTAGTAGTGGCTTTCCCAAAGCCAAAAAATGGGTCTGGTTTTCCTGCACGGGTGTTCGCCATCCTGCCGTAAGGGAAACTGCTAACCAGGCAATGCGGACGAGCAATAACGCGGCAAGTTTGCAGATGTTTTCAAGTTGGTTCAGCATGATTGCTCGCCGGTCATCGCCAATGTTAGGCTCCATCATTTCGCGATGGAACATACCGCATACCCAGGGCGATGCTCTGTGGCTCTCTCATGGATCAGGCAGTTGGCCTTCCAACCCTGAAAGGTTGCTTTACGAGGGTATATTCTTTGTTGGAAATCACCTAACGCCTCATCTTGTTTTGGCTGTCTGGATGGTTTATCACCATCAACTGGTCTGTGGTTTGAAATTAAGGAAAGAAGACGACAATGGCAAAAGAACAACCAGAAAAACTCACTGGAACATCCCTTGACATATCCGCTGAGAACCGAACACGCCTTAAAGCACTGTTTCCCGCAGTCTTCACAGAAACCAGAAACGACAAAGGCGATCTGGTCGAATCCATAGACTTTGAAAAGCTAAAAACTGAACTTGGTGCCTTCTCCGATCTATTTGAATCCCGCCGAGAACGTTACGGTATGGACTGGCCTGGGAAAAAAGAAGCCCTGCGACTGATCCAAACGCCAAGTGCAGCAGCACTCAAACCCTGCCGCGAAGAGTCGGTGAACTTTGACACTACCGAAAATCTGTTTATCGAAGGCGACAATCTGGAAGTCTTGAAGCTTTTACAGAATAGCTATTACGGCGAAGTCAAGGTGATTGAGATCGACCCGCCATACAATACTGGCAAGGAGTTTATCTATCCAGACAACTTCAGCGAGAGTCTGGAAACATACCTTGAATACGCCGGATTAATTGATGGAGATGGCAAAAAGTTTTCAACCAATACCGCCAATGAAGGACGATTCCACACCAAGTGGCTAAATATGATGTATCCAAGGCTTTACCTGGCGAGAAATTTGTTAAAAGATGATGGAGTTATCTTTATCCACATAGATGATAATGAGATGAGTAATTTACGAAAGTTATGTGATGAGATTTTTGGAGAAGATAATTTTGTTTCTACATTGGTATGGGAAAAAAAGAAGAAAGGAACTTTCTTATCTAACACTATTACAAGTGTTAAAGAGTACATTCATGTTTATGCCAAAAACAAACCAGCTTTTAATGGATTGATAGGAGAAATCAATTCGGAAACTGAAACGTACCCTTGTATAAATGCTTCCAACAAAAGAGATGTTCGCAGTATTCAACCAGGAATAAAGTCTTTGTATCGAGAAAAAAACTTTACAATGAAAAGTGGTGAAAGAATTTCTGATACGACTATGGACTTACTTCTTCTCAGCGACCTTGTTATTAAAAATGGCATTCTTGAAAGCGAATTAAAGATAGAAGGGAATTGGAGATATACACAGGCTAATATGTCAGAATACGCAAAAAATGCTGAGCTTTATATAACACGAGATTTGTACTTGAGAAGAATTGTTAGTGATCCAAGGGAAAAGACTTTAAAGGATTTACTTTCCAGAACAGGCGATGATGAAAATGCTTCTCATAGAGAAATTAATCTTAACAACTTGTTTGCTGATGGATGGGGTTCGAACGAGGATGGCGAAGAAGAATTGCGGCAAATAATGAATGCACAGGGTTTAATGGACTTTCCCAAGCCTCGAAAGTTAATTGAAAAGCTGGCTGTCTCTGTAAGAGACTCCGATTCCATCATTCTTGACTTCTTCGCAGGTTCAGCAACAACTGCCCATGCTGTGCTTGACCTGAACAAACAGGACGGCGGCAACCGCAAATTTATTATGGTTCAACTTCCCGAACCATGCGGCGAAGATAGTGAAGCCTTTAAAGCCGGGTATAAAACCATTGCCGACATCGGTAAAGAGCGCATCCGACGGGTTATCAAAAAAATTGAAAAAGAGCAGATAACTCAAGACAAGAAAAATGCGGAATCATTGCCAGGAATGGTAAAAGAGCAGTCCGCAATTGATATTGGCTTCAAAGTCCTCAAACTTAACAAATCCAACTTCAAACCATGGCGGAAACTCGACCCGTCCGCTCCGGTAGAAAAAATAGAAAAACAGCTTGAACTGCACATCGACCACATAAATCCCGAAGCCACACCAGAAGATTTACTTTATGAAATCCTTCTGAAGACAGGCTTTCAACCGACAGAAAAGATCGAAACAAAGATAATCGCTGGTAAGAATGTTTTTTCAGTATCAGGTGGAGCCTTGCTTTTTTGCCTTGAAAAACCAGTCACAAAAGAACTGATAGATGCTGTTGCAGAAGCCGAGCCAGTGCAGTTTATCTGCCTTGATTCTGCTTTTCACGGTAACGACCAACTCAAAGTCAATAGCGTGCAGACCTTTGCAGCCAGCAATATGCAGAGAGAAAAACACAATAAGATTATCTTCAAAACGGTATAAGGATGCCTGCGGATGAAATTAAAATTCGACTCCAGCCTTGCTTACCAGATTGAGGCTATAAAGAACGTGACTGACCTTTTATTGACACTACCGCAACAATCATGAACTCTTTGCTGGAGTTGAATTTTTTCATTGTCCATACTCCTATATGTGATAAGATTCCATCATAAACGATTGATGGGGCGTTTGTTAAGCACCTCTGTCGAAAGGATACTTTTATATCGTGACTGAAAACCGATTTGACACTGCCGCCACCGACTGGGATAAAGAAAACCGGCGTATTGAACTGGCAAAGGCAATTTCCAGCCAAATTGCTCTTCTCCCTCTGAATGATGAAATGCGAGCCATGGAATACGGTTGTGGCACCGGACTGGTAGGACTGGATCTGGCCAATCGCTTGGCCTCCCTTGTCGCCGCCGATTCTTCCCCTGGTATGCTGGAGATACTCAAAGCTAAGATCAGCGCACAAGGGATCAAGAACGTTTTTCCCCAGCACCTTGACCTGCATCATGATGATTGCGAGCAGGACTTCGACCTGATTTTCTCGGCCATGACCCTACATCACCTTGCAGATATTGACTGCATTTTGGCGAAACTCTTTCATTGCCTGAAACCTGGCGGCATCATCGCTCTGGCCGATCTTGAAGAAGAAGACGGCTCCTTTCATCAGGACAACCCCGAAGGAGTCATGCACCATGGTTTCAACCGGGGAAAACTTGCCAGGAATCTTGAAAGGCTCGGTTTCTCTGCCGTACATGTAAACACAGTCCACACAATCCGGCGAAAGAACAGCCATGGCGACGAAAAGCCATATCCCGTATTTCTCATGACTGCATTGAAAGGTTAGAACCAGCGGCATCAGAGCTTCAGGAAATAAAACCCGCTGCTGGAAAGATGCGCCTTAGCCATTCCAGAACTCTTCGGAAACTCCGCCAGTCTTTCGATCCCGGTCAGACATAGCGCATCTTATTTTTCTGATTGATTGACAGCCCGTTAAAACTTTGGGATGATTCATCAGTAACCAATCATCGGAAACATGTCAATGTATTTCAGAAGTGATACACGGAATGTAATTGCAAGTATTTGAAAATTAATATAATAGTAGATATATTGTCCTGATATTAATGAGTTTGAGACACACATAATACTTGTTTTTACATTGAATATATCGAATGAAATACTTGCGGTATCCTACATTAACTGAAAAAAGAAGGATCAATTTATGGCAAAATTGGGAACAAGTAAAAAGCCTGTAAGATTCCATGTTCAAACTGAAGAAAGATTAGAAGCAATTGCTACGATCTGCGATTCAAACGGATGGATATTTCTTGGTGGATTTGAACCAAATGAACCTGAGGATATACGCGAGGTTGAATATTTGTTAAATCCCGCGGCTTTTTCATCTCAGCCCCGTATGGGAAATGCTGATAAAATGACCATTATGTATGAAAAGCCAAAAGTCGGCAGGAATGAACCTTGCCCTTGTGGAAGCGGTTTGAAGTATAAGAAATGCTGTATGCAATAAAAACAGAGCTTGGCATAACACATAAGTTTTGATCTAGCCGGACGAAGTGAATCAAGTATAAAAACTTGATCTTTCATCAACCAGAAAGGAGATAATGAAATATGACGATTATCGGTATCAATGGAAGCCCGAGAAAGAACTGGAATACAGCAACCCTGCTGACGAATGCGCTTGAAGGAGCCGCTTCACAAGGGGCTGAAACAGAGATTGTGCATTTGTACGATCTTGACTTCAAAGGGTGCATGAGTTGTTTCGCATGTAAAATTATTGACAGCCCGAGCAAAGGACGATGTGCTGTGAAAGATGGCCTGAGCCCGTTACTGTTGGATTTCAAATTACTCTGACTGCCATTTTCTGATTATTTTGGATCAATCATAAAATTTTCAATTTCGATGGACTAAGGAATTAAAAATTATTAACTCATCGACTAATAGCTTGT
>CAIMCT010000291.1 GCA_903839535.1 uncultured Desulfobacteraceae bacterium | reverse complement strand
GTTTTTCTCTTTTGAGTATGAGATTTACAGCCTCTTCGATAAAATCTCCCGACAACACAGAGACATCCAGATTGAGCTTACCCTGATACTCCTCCAGTGTACGGGATAGATGATTCCGCAACTTGTCGTCAATCTCGTAAGCCACAACCTCAACATGCTGAGAGGCTAAGTCTCCAGCAGCGATGGAATCCAAAAAAGCCCCTGATAATGAACCTATACCTGCGCCTGCATCCAAAAGCCGCACTGCATGTAGGTTTGAACTTGAGAATAAGGACACCATAAAACGGGCAACCGTCGAAGGCGTCATAAACTGCCCCATCTCGGATTTTCGCTTCTGGCTTATGTTCCGCCCAATTTCTTTGCGAACTGCATCTACGTTTTCAAGCAAATTAAGCATCTTGATGCCACAACCTTTCAAATGTCGCTGAATTGGTCGCTGTATATCTGACATATCATGAATGTGGTACCTTTCATATTACCTCAAAAATAGTTTACACTTGTAGTTTAAACTTTTTCCATCTGATCATAGACTTTGTTCCCTTGTCATTACAACATACTCCCCACCTATAGCATTCGTGAATGACGAAAGTGTAAAGCGATAAATGAAGGAGGATACCCTTTTTTTGATCTTGTCTTAATACCCTCAATCGCTATCCTCACAGTGTTCACAAGGAAGTGACACGCCATAAGTACACTTATTGCAAATTTCACAATGCCACTCCCGCCAATCCCTGCAGACGCCACATATTTCACAATGCCAGGTGCAACTGTCTTGGACAACGTCATTCCAGCAAAATGAATACCAATATACTTCATCGCATTTTGAACAACTGTAATCGTCAAGCATATCCTTTAACGCTACTTCTTCACAGCCACATGGAAGCTCATATTTTGCTTCCAACTGATCATTTGAAAGCGCTTTAAATTTTTTAATATTTTGAATCGTACAAATTGAAAGTCCTTCTATATTGATTCCGTTAAGCGGATTTTTACAATTGGAGCACTCGCAAGATTCGTCACAGGGCTCATTATATCGAAGGCAAACACAGCGCTTATTGTTACAACCTGATTTACATTTGCAATGAACTGTCTTCTCCATTTTGCATATTCCTTATTTTAAGTCATTGATTTAACGTCGCTGTCGAACGACTTCGTACATGACCACCGCCCCGGCGACCGATGCGTTCAAGGAGTTGAAGCCGGTCGTTTGAGGGATCGAAACCAGAAAATCGCACTGCTTTTTGACAAGCGGGCGAATGCCTTTTTCTTCTCCGCCTATTACAATGGCGATGGGTCCGGTCAAATCCATATCGTAGATGGATTGCTCGGCTGACCTATCCAGACCAGCAATCCACAATCCAGAATGTTTCAGCTCCTGAATGGTCGCCGATAGATTAGTAACCACGGCCATTTTGATATGTTCCATGGCGCCTGCCGATGACTTGGAAACAGAGGGCAGGGGAGAAGCAGACCGGTCCCTGGGGAAGAGAATGCCATCGACACCGGCGCAAAGGGCGGTTCGAACCAGCGCACCCAGGTTTTGCGGATCAACAATGCCATCCAGAAGCAGCAGAAAACAGGGCGATTTGCTTTCAGCAGAAGCCTCGGTAAGGGATTCCAGCTCCACCAGCGGATATTCACTGACTTTTGCGCCGATGCCCTGATGGGCTTCCGTACCCGAAAGGATGGACAACTGTGCGGAAGAAAGAGATTTAACCGGAAGTTTCAGTGTTTTTGCAGCCTCGGTAACTTCGGATAGACGATAGGGAGTTCTGTCCGTAGTGATATATATCTCAAGACAGGTTCTTCTGCCAGCTTTCAGAGCTTCCAGCACCGGATGGATGCCGTAAAGAATTTCGGTTTTCATGGCGGCGGTCTTAAATTATGAATTATTGGTCAGGGGACGATTCTGCCGGTAGGAGTTGATCAGCAGTATCAGTTCCCGGGTTGCAAGTTCCAGATCGTTGTTGACTGATCTTTTGATTTGGTACAAATGGTCCAACTTTATTTATGATCCTACCGGATTTTGAGATATCGCTTCCTTGCCGTCAGTATCTCGTGATGCCCGCAAAAGCCCATTCCGAAGGATGCTGATAGCGAAGAGCTGATTGTAATCTCAACATGTTAAAAAAACTTGGGCATCATGTTCTACAAAGATTTGTCAGGACTCAACACTCAGCAGCCGTTTCTCTGTAAGGGCCTAAAAACCGCTCTCCATTAAAATGAATCAAGTGTGAAGGCGCGTCCGCAATCCATACCTCCGTCTCCCACGCAATTTCGGGAAGGTAGCGTGTCATGATTGTTCGGGAAGGAAAAGCCGTCACATACACC
Source organism: uncultured Desulfobacteraceae bacterium (assembly GCA_903839535.1). Classification (GTDB taxonomy): domain Bacteria; phylum Desulfobacterota; class Desulfobacteria; order Desulfobacterales; family Desulfatirhabdiaceae; genus RAAP-1. The sequence continues at coordinate 3,550 of CAIMCT010000291.1, read as the reverse complement.
AACCCAGCCGATACACCGGTGAACAAATGCGACAACTCTTCATGCCGCTTTCCATCGACTGGGCCATGACTGGTTACAGCTTCTACCAACAGAAGCCAATTTCTTTCAGGGCAGTAAAGAACAACATCCGGCATTTTACCATGTGAATCAACCTTTAGTCCCAGTTTGGACAACAGGCATTTATCGAAATAGCCCCATTTTGCGCCAGTATCTCCTACATAGACTAAAACCCCGCCCGGAACAAAGTATGGAGCAAAATCCTCAACAATCGCCTTGATAAGCAAGCTATGTTCACCAGGGCTGATATAATTCTCTTGGTCTGACTTAATCTGCACAGGAACCAGGCTTTGCACACGCGCTTTCGCATAACGCTGAGCCAGAGTTTTTCTTGTAGCAAGGTAGATGTTTAATGAAGACACCCATTCCTTCGTACCATAAGTTTTTAGCAAAGAAAGTGTTTCGGGCAATATCTGGTAGACAGCTTTAGGGCTGTTGACAGGCCTATCGGATTTGTCAGGATTGTAGCTCGCTATTCCTGCTTGCACAAACTGATGGATGGTCTGACGGCGGAAGGTTTCGCGTGTGTTCGGGGCGTATGCTTTGCCATAGTACTTCCTGCTAAATTCCATCATCGGCGTGATGCCCACAAGCGGGTTTTCTGCTTGCATCCAGGTTTTTTGAGGTGTCAGATTGAGCAACGCCAGCAAACAAAGAGCGGAACGATCATTTTGTTGGGCTCGGGGAAGCCCTATGGCTGTGAGAATGTGGAGGGCGTTTTTTATGTTGTCGTTTTCTGTCATGCGAGGCTTTCTATCTTATGGTCTATTTTCTGCTGAGTTAGTTCACCTTGAGTCTTTGCCCATATACCAAGGAGGGTCAATATGTCACGGGTGGGATATTTGAGTAACCGTAAGTCGGTTGCGTTCACCTGCGTGTGCCCACTGAAACGGCGGAAATATTTGTCAACCGCCGTGGAATTGAGAAACACGGATAGACCGCGAGCAAGGTACTGGGAAATCCCTTGCTTGCAGTAATGAAAAACATTTAGATGATTTTCGAAGCCCAGCATATCACTGTTAAATGTGGCCGGATAGACGACGCTTGCGACAATGCGCCGTTTTTCTTCCTTGGATGAAAACCGCCTGACCACAACATAATAGCCGATCGGGTAGAGCCATTTTTCGGTTTCAGCATTTCGAAAAAGGGCGTTCGGTTTTTTCGTCCCCTGTTTCGGCCAGTCAATTGACTGCCCCGAAAAATGTGTGGGATAAAGAAGGGGAACGGTGTCATGTCCTGGCATTTGTCTGAGGTGGGGCTTTAATCTGAAGTCCACAACCGGTCCTGTTGAAACTTCAAGGCCAATGTCGATCAGAGAAGCGCGGATAAGCAGGGAAATCTCAAGCTGGTTTTGTTCTGATGAAGTCGGAACGTGAATGAAATGTTCAGGATCATCAGGAAGAACGATGCGATCAAATGGGTGAATATTGATTTCCGTATCAGTTAAGCTGTCATCCGTCGATGTGGAAACGACAACGCTTCCCTGTGGAACACCACGCTCAAGAACGATTATGATGTTTTCCTGTAAAACGCCATCGTCTTTGAAGGCGCGATCACGAGCGCCAAATAAGTGCATGTGCTTGATAGCCGTATTAGAAAGGATAATCTCACGGAAAGGCCGATAGTAAGGGCCATTGCAGAAACTGCGGGGAATGATTGCGACGATATGCCCGCCTTGCTGCATGAGTTCAATTGTTAAGGCTACAAAGGCTGAATAGAGATTGACTGTTTCAATCCCGACCTGGCGGAGCAAAAGCCGATGACGGGACGTGCTGTTGATTTTTTTATAAGGCGGGTTCAGAATCGCATGGGTAAAACGTTTTTCTCTTTTGAGTATGAGATTTACAGCCTCTTCGATAAAATCTCCCGACAACACAGAGACATCCAGATTGAGCTTACCCTGATACTCCTCCAGTGTTCGAGATAGATGATTCCGCAACTTGTCGTCAATCTCGTAAGCCACAACCTCAACATGCTGAGAGGCTAAGTCTCCGGCAGCGATGGAATCCAAAAAAGCCCCTGATAATGAACCTATACCTGCGCCTGCATCCAAAAGCCGCACTGCATGTAGGTTTGAACTTGAGAATAGGGATACCATAAAACGGGCAACCGTCGAAGGCATCATAAACTGCCCCATCTCTGATTTTCGCTTCTGGCTTATGTTCCGACCAATTTCTTTGCGAACTGCATCTACGTTTTCAAGCAAATTAAGCATCTTGATGCCACAACCTTTCAAATAAGAAACTGCCTGCTGCTTCCTCCCTGCGGTGTTCTCAGGCATCCGGCCACGCCGTCGAACCGGAGATACAATAGCTGCCGGGGTTCAGTTCCGGGCTGGGGGTTAGTCATTACCCGTGCCAGATTGTCCGACTTGCCTGTATTAGCTTTGCTTGGCGCACTCATAATAAAACCTTTTTTTGGTTCCTATCTGTCTCTATTCTGTCGCTTCATTAAAAAGTTCATCAAGTTGTCAAAATCGCATTGAACCTTACAAACGCTGTAATGGAATTGATTTATTCACCAAAAGATTTATGCAGTTTTTCATGCATTGCAGCACCATCGATTTTTAATTTTTCAATATACTCAACTTTTTTATGATCTTTATTTAAAGGGCGGCTTGAATCGGCGTCGTTAGCAGTCCCAATCTACCGGAGCGCACCGGTGACGGCCGCTTTTGAGAAGAGGGCACCTTTGCCATGACTTTGGATATTGCCATAATGACCTCCTTGTGTGTTATATTGTTGTACTAACAACGTACGCACACGATATCCTGATGTCAAGGAAAATTTAGTGTCGGCTGCAATGACTTGTTAGCATATTTTTTATTTGTTTGTTTGTTTGTATGTTTGTTTTTCTGAAAGCAATTATTCCCGACACTCAAAAATTACAAAAGATTTTTAAATTCCGACAAAGTAAGTCCTGCGTCTTTTATAATACCAGCCATTGTAAACACATCTACGGGTTTTGCTCTTGGGATTGTGATAATTCGCGCGCCATCAGTCATTGTGATATGTTTGCTTTCTCTCACAGTCCAAAAACCCGCCTTTTCAAATGCTTTTACTGCTCGTTGGTGAGTTACGCCGGATAATTTAGGCATAGGCTACTTCTACATACCGAGACTCTTTTCCCTTTGTTAGTTCCTCCACTGTTTCCAAATAAGACCCTATAGCATCTTTGATATTTTCCAAAGCATCTATCTCGGTTTGTCCTTGAGACCAACAGCCAGGAAGACCAGGAACCCAAACTGAGAAACCCTCCTCAGTTCGGCATATATTGACTTTGTATTTTATTGTCATTGAATACCTCCACAGCATCTTTATTTCTATCAAAAACACCTTTGCACTTCTTTTTGCTTCCGTGCAACATACTCCCCGCCTATAGCATTCGTGAATGACGAAAGTGTAAAGCGATAAATGAAGGAGGATACCCTTTTTTTGATCTTGTCTTAATACCCTCAATCGCTATCCTCACAGTGTTCACAAGGAAGTGACAC
>CAIMCT010000290.1 GCA_903839535.1 uncultured Desulfobacteraceae bacterium | reverse complement strand
TAGTAATTGAAAATATATTTCAAATTATTTTTCAAGATGGCATGTTAAAATCCCCCAAATCCGTTATAATCAGAAAACCATAGGAGCAAATTGGAATTTTATTAATTACTACAATTTGAACATAGCTCCGAGATTAGCCACCATTACCTGTTAAGGACTACCGATTTTCTTATGATGAGATATCACCTTGATCAAAAGCGACATATAGTCTATAAAAACAAAGAAAATGGTCATTAATCATCCGGATATTCACCCCTTATTATGATGATTAATATACAGTTGTTTATTGAAAATAACCATAGGAATATAGACAAACAAAGGAAATTATTTTGATTATTCAGCAAACCGGGTGTGTTGTTGACAAACTTTATATGCTGGGAAACCCTGATGTTCCGGTTTATCTGCTGGATGGGGAACATCCAGCCATTATAGATGCCGGATTCTCATTTTTGGGACACCATTATGCTTCCGCCATTTCTGAGGTGCTGGGAAGCCGGACTCCTGCCTATTGTCTGTTGACCCATTCGCACTTTGACCATTGCGGATCAGTTTCGGTGCTGAAATCGCATTTTCCGGAAATGAAGATTGTATCCTCCGAACAGGCCAAGGCTACATTGGCCAGGCCAAATGCCATTGAGCTAATTCGAGAGCTGAACCGCGCGTCGGTGAAAGTGTTCCAGAGAAACGGTTTTATAGGTGATGCCTCGATAGAGTTTACCCCCTTTGAAATCGACATGACAGTGAAAGAAGGCGATCTGTTAAAGATATCTCCGGATCGAACCCTTCAGGTTATTGAAACACCAGGCCATACACGGGACTGTTTAAGTTATTATGTTCCGGAGATTAGAGCACTGATTTGTTCGGAAGCCGCCGGAATCGCAGATTCCACAGGTTATATTGTTTCTGACTGTCTGGTGGATTATGATCAGTATGTGGATTCCATGAAAAAGCTGGAGCTTCTGGATTCGGAAGCGATATGTTTGGCGCACCGTTATGTCTTTACCGGTCAGGACGCAAGAAACTACATCCCCCGATCCCTGAAATATTGTGATGAATTCAGAAATCTGGTAGAAGCTTGTCTGGTGGAGGAACATGGCGATATTCCGCGTGTCATGACAAGGATCAGGGCTGTTGAGTATGATCTCAAGCAGGAGCCAAAGCAGCCGGAACCTGCATACCTTCTCAATCTTGAAGCCCGCATCAATGCCGTGGGTAAACGCAAGGCGCTTTTAGATGAAAAAATCAACTGTTGATCTTCAGGTATCAATTGCCGGACTCAGCCTGAAAAATCCGGTCATGACCGCGTCAGGAACTTTCGGTTATGCCGGCGAATTTGTTGAGCTGGTGGATCTGAACCGCTTGGGAGCCATTGTGGTGAAGGGCCTTTCCCTTGAGCCTTCCATCGGCAACCCGCCACCCCGAATCGTGGAAACCCCGTGCGGGATGTTAAACGCCATTGGCCTTGAGAATGTGGGAATCAAGGCGTTTACCAACGAAAAACTTCCATTTTTGCGGACCCTGTCTCCGCCGCTGATCGTCAATATTTATGGAAAATGCATTGAAGAATATTGTCAGCTTGCGCGGCGCATTGAGGACGTTGAAGGCATTTCGGCAATTGAGGTCAATATTTCCTGCCCCAATGTCAAATCAGGCGGCATTGCCTTTGGTGTGGATCCTCAGGCCGCCTTTGATGTGATCAGCGCTGTTCGAAAGTGCATTTCAAAAACCATGATTGTAAAGCTTTCCCCGAATGTAACAGATATCACCCAGATCGCTCGAAGCGTCGTGGATGCAGGGGCGGATTGCCTGTCTCTGATCAATACATTAACCGGCATGGTCATTGATATCGAAACCAGGCGCCCAAAACTGGCGAATATCACTGGCGGATTATCAGGCCCTGCCATTCGGCCGGTGGCGGTTCGAATGGTCTGGCAGGTTGCACAGGCCGTATCTGTTCCGATTATTGGCATTGGCGGTATAATGACGGCCTCTGATGCTCTGGAATTTATCATTGCCGGCGCTTCGGCCGTTCAGGTGGGAACCGCCAATTTTGTCAATCCTCGGGCTACGCTGGATATCATCGAAGGTATTGAGGCGTTTATGGTTCAGCATCATATCGAAAAACTGTCCGATATCACCGGTACCCTGAAAACCGGATAACGGGCCTTTATCAAGAAAGGATAGGGTTATGGAATTCAAAAGTTATCAGGCTATTATAGATTTTGCCATTGAAAAGGAAATTGAAGCCGCCTCTTTTTATGAGGAAGTAGCAGGGACTGAAATACAGAAGGAAACCCGGAAAATGTTTCTCGACTTCGCAAAGGAAGAACGAAAGCATCAGTATCTTCTGGAAAAACTTGACTGCAAGGGCGAATGCAGCCTGGTCGCACAGGATTACAAATTCAAATGGGTCGGAGATATCAAACGCAGCGATCTGATGGTGGATATTGTCTGGCGGAAAGGGATGCTCTACCGGGATATTCTTCTCCTTGCTATGAAACGGGAAGAAAAAGCCCTGACGCTCTATAACGAACTGCGTCAGCAGTCTGAAACCGAAACCGCCAAAAATATCTTTAATATTCTCTGCCAGGAAGAAGCCAGGCATAAGCTGGGGCTGGAAATGCTTTATGATGAGTATATGGCGCAAATGGGGGATTGATGGAGGGGCTGTTTACAAAGTCATCGCAATTTATTTGGTATAACAACCTAACAGAAAGGAGTTTTTGACATGAGTCGAAAGTTGATTATGGTTTTGTGTTTGATAGGGGTTGTGCTGTTCTGGAGTTCCGCGGGAAGCGCAGAAGAGCTTATGGCCGGCATGAAGGCATCGGACTGGTCATTCAGGGATTCAGAAGGAAAGGCATTTTCTATGGCATCCTGGAATGGAAAGGTGCTGCTTGTCAATTATGTTGATCCGGACGAATCCGACCTGAACGATCATTTTACCGATGCCATGAAAAAGGCCAAAGACCAGGGACTTCTGAAAGAAGAAACCTACAAGGGAATCGGGATCGCAGATTGTAAGGCTACCTGGAAACCCGATGCCCTCATCAGGACGATTGCCGGGAAAAAAGCCAAAAAATTCAACACAGTCATCCTGTTTGATTATGATGCAACACTCAGAAATGCCTGGGGACTGGAAGTTGACACTGCCAATGCTATTCTTCTGGACAAAAACCGGATTGTCCGGATGATCGTCCGTGGAAAAGTTCCGCAAAGCGAAGTGGCATCTATCGTCCAGATGGCTATTGATATGCAGAACGAATAAGAAAAAATGGTACAGGTATCAGGGGGCAGAATAATAAAAATCACCTCAACATATATGATTTTTGTTCAACAATTTCCGGTAGTCCCAAACATGTAGTGGTGAAACGTTCAATTGTTGTTTTAATTTATTGTATTATTTCCCATTGAATCTCCTCATTGTCTGAACACGATTACTGGAAAATGTCTGGACACGATTACGGGATTTAAAGATTAACAGGATTTAATACTTAGCCTGCTTTATGTTCATCTGGCCATCATGTAATCATAGAATCGTGTTCAAACAGGCACCTCACTTCACCACTCATCACTTTTGCCAATAGAGTGTCGCAGAATTTTTCAAGGGTGCTGATTTGTAATGGGTTTTGCTTTATTTTAGAATTTTATCACTACCTGTTTAGGACTACCAGAAAATCAAATGCAACCCGTTCATAAGGAAAACCTTTGAATGACCTGCCAGACTCAGCTTAAATCAGCCCAAGATGCCTTAAAGGCTAGCGAGGAACGGTTTCGGCTGATGTACGAAAAAGCCCCGGTACCTTACATTACGCTGGATGAAAACAGATGTATTCTGTCGGTAAATCCGGCATATGAGAGACTTCTGGGTTATGTGAAGGCGGATGTGCTGGGTGCATCAATTTATGATATGCTACCACCTTCAGAAGCGGAAAAACTCCGCTCCTATTTTTCATACATCAACACCCCTGAACAAATTCAGGATATTGGGCTGAATGTCCGCCGAAAAAATGGAGCTTTATCCCGAGTTTTGTTTAGCAGCTTTCAGGAAACTGACACTCGCAACAATACCCATGCAATGTTTTGTATTCTGTATGATATAACTGAAAGATTAAAAATTCAGAAAGGTCTTTTGCAAGCTCAGCAACTTGAATTCACGTCCACCCTTGCCGGCGGAATCGCCCATGATTTTAACAACCTGCTGATGGCTATCATGGGCAACATTTCTCTGGCCCAACTTTTCCTCAACCCCGAAGAAAAAGCCAACAAGATTCTTGAAAGGGCTGAATCAACCTGTAACCAGGCCAAAGAGCTTACCCAGCAATTCATCATCCTGTCCAAATCCGGATCTCCTTCAAAAAAACCATCTTCAATCACAAAATTGCTCAAGGATTCCTCAGCCATCGGAGTTGCCGACCCAAGAGTTGACGTTGACTTTGATTTGCCCGATCACATCTGGAAGATTGAAGTGGATGAGCAACAGATGCGGTATGCCCTCACCCATCTGATGACCAATGCAGTTGAATCCATGCCAGACGGAGGAAAGGTACATGTAAAAATCAGAAACACAGTGGCTTCCAGCGATTCACCTCTTCCTGCCCACCCGATTTCTTCGGGTCATTATCTGCACATAATAATCAAGGACCAAGGCAAGGGAATTTCTTCCGAGCATCTTCCCCGAATATTTGAACCCTACTACACCACCAAAGAACTGGGGCCGAAAAAAGGCATGGGATTGGGACTGACCACTGTGTATTCCATCATTCATAAGCACGATGGATTCATTTTTATCGAATCCGAAGTCAATCAGGGCACGACCGTGGACATCTACCTTCCGGTGATTCCGGGATGACCATCAGCTATCTGCTATAGTTTTTCCTATGTTCGCAAACTGCCCAATGTTCAAGTTTTTTGTAACCTATTGAGATTAAAATACCCGTTGAATATCGTTGAATCAATCAATTATCAATAAAATCAAGGTGTTAGATTTTATGATAGTTGACCAATGGAAAAAAACTCGAACATTGCTCTGGATAGGGTCGGGCCAGTATGCCACCGAGTCCGGCTTCCACCTTTAACAATCGGGGCGTTTTACCGAAAGATCAAATTAGTATTTGCCAAAGCCTTTGTCTTCTTGTATTAAAATCGGTTGAAACAGTGGCCAAGTAAAAATTATACTATGGAGGAAACCCATGAAAGCAATAACCATCCAGGAAACCTTTTCATTTGACGATGTCCTGCTGGTCCCCAGCTATTCGGATGTGCTCCCGGCAGGCGTTACAACCACCACATGGCTGACGCGAAACCTGGCGCTTAACATCCCCATCGTCAGTGCAGCCATGGATACGGTTACCGAATCGCGAACCGCCATCAGCATGGCCAGAGATGGCGGACTGGGGTTCATTCATCGCAACATGCCCATCGAAAATCAGGTTCTGGAAGTTGGAAAGGTCAAGAAGTCGGAAAGCGGCATGATTATTGATCCAGTAACCATAAGGCCGGACCAGAGTGTTCAGGATGTCCTTAACCTCATGGAAGAATACAGGATTTCCGGAGTGCCGGTAACCGACGGCGACCGACTGGCCGGAATTGTCACCAACAGGGATCTTAGGTTTGAGACCGATCTTACTAGGCCTGTGTCCGCAGTGATGACCCATGAGAATCTGGTCACGGTCACCGAAGGCATTAATCTTGAGGAGTCGAAAAAACTGCTTCATGAACACCGGATTGAAAAACTTCTGGTTGTGGATAAAAACGGCCGGCTGACCGGCATGATCACGATTAAAGACATCGAGAAAATAAAAAAATACCCCAGCGCCTGCAAGGATGGCAAAGGAAGGCTTAGGGTGGGGGCTGCCATCGGCGTTGGTCCGGATATGCTGGAACGTACCGAAATGCTGCTGAGGGCCGGCGCAGATGTGATCTTGATTGATACTTCTCACGGTCATTCCAAAAATGTCATGGACGCAGTGATGACGTTAAAGCAGACCTTCAGCCATATTGAGCTTATTGCCGGGAATGTGGCGACTGAAAAAGGCGCCGAAGATCTGATTCTGGCAGGCGTTGACGGAGTGAAGATCGGCATCGGCCCCGGCTCCATCTGCACCACCCGAATCGTGGCGGGTGCTGGTGTTCCCCAGATGACAGCAATCATGAACTGCAAGGACATATGCAACCGGACTGGAGTTCCCCTGATAGCGGACGGCGGCATCAAATTTTCCGGCGATGTGACCAAAGCCATCGGTGCAGGCGCCCATGTGGTGATGATCGGCGGTATTTTTGCCGGAACCGAGGAAAGCCCGGGGGAGTCCATCTTTTTCCAGGGCAGAAGCTATAAGGTGTATCGTGGCATGGGATCACTGGAGGCCATGAAAAAAGGCAGCAAGGACCGGTATTACCAGACGGAGCAAGAAGAAGACGACAAGCTGGTCCCCGAAGGAATTGTGGGACGGGTGCCTTACTCTGGAACACTTTCCGCCAATATTTTTCAACTGATCGGCGGACTCAAGGCGGGCATGGGGTATGCCGGATGCAAGTCCATTGCAGAGCTGAGGGAAAAGGCGACATTTATCCGGATCAGCGCCGCAGGACTCAGGGAAAGCCATGTCCATGACGTGATTATTACCAAGGAAGCGCCGAATTATCGGTTGGATTAAAAAAAGGGGTCATGGTAGGGGTGGTTCCGAACCCGCCCCTGCCTTCAAGGATACAATGACTGATTTTGTACATCTCCACGTTCACACTCAGTACAGCCTTCTGGACGGCGCCATTCGAATAGAACCGCTCTTGCAGCGGGTTAAAACTTATGGCATGGACAGTGTGGCCATTACCGATCACGGAACCATGTTCGGGACTGTTGATTTTTATGAAAAGGCCCTTAAAGCCGACATAAAACCGATTATCGGGTGTGAATGCTATATCGCACCGCGCTCTATCGCCGAAAAAACCGCTCTGGACAATAAAGGGCTTTCTCATATCATTTTGCTGGCCGAAAATGAGGAAGGTTACCGGAATCTCTGCAAACTGGCCACCATTGCGCAGATTGATGGGTTTTACTACAAACCCAGGATTGACAAGGATATCCTGAAATGTCACACGAAGGGGCTAATTGCCCTTTCAGCATGTCTTCATGGCGAAATTCCCCGGCTCATCAAGGATGGCCGGCAGGACGCAGCAGATGAAGCCGCCAGGTTTTATCTCAACATCTTTGGCGAGGGGAATTTTTTCCTGGAAGTTCAAAACAATGGCATCGACATCCAGGATCATATCAATCAGGTACTGCTTGATATGAGTCAGCGGCTTTCCATTCCGCTGGTTGCGACCAATGACTGTCATTACCTGGATCAGGATGATGTCCGGGCCCATGATGTGCTGCTCTGCATTCAGACCGGAAAAACCATTAATGACTCGGAGCGCTTCAAATTCCGGACAGACCAGCTCTATTTCAAGTCCCGGGACGAAATGGTCGCGGATTTTAAATCCTATCCCGGCGCCCTTGCTAATACAGTGGGAATTGCCGGGCGGTGCAACCTGGAATTTGATTTCAAAACCTTCCATTTCCCCAAATATGAATCCACGAGCGAGCGTTCTGCAGACGATGTTTTTGACGAAAAAACCCGCAAAGGGTATGTGCGGGTATGGCACCAGATTCTTAAAAAACATCCGGATCAGGATGAAGAGCCATACTTGGTTCGCCTGGAATACGAGATTGGGGCCATCAAGGAGATGGGTTTTCCCAGCTATTTTTTGATTGTTGCGGATTTTATCCAGTACGCCAAGGATCACCAGATTCCGGTGGGTCCGGGCCGTGGGTCCGCAGCCGGAAGCCTGGTGGCCTTTTCTTTGGGAATAACCGATCTGGATCCCCTTGAACATGGACTGATCTTTGAGCGGTTCCTGAACCCAGGCCGAAAAAGCATGCCTGATATTGACGTGGATTTTTGCATCAACGGCCGGGAGCAGGTGTATAAATATGTGGTGGAGCGCTACGGCGGCGGTGATTATGTCAGCCAGATAATTACCTTTGGAAAGCTTAAAACCCGTGCCGTGATTCGGGACGTGGGAAGGGCTTTGGACATTCCCCTGCGCGAAGTGGATGCCATCGCCAAAATGATTCCGGATGTACTCAACATCAGTCTGGATGAGGCCCTTAAACAAGAGCCAAAACTCATGGAACTGGTGGAAAGCAGGCCGGAAGTTGCAGATCTCATCAACATCTGCAGGGTTCTTGAAGGACTTCCCCGTCATGCCTCGACCCATGCAGCAGGTGTGGTAATAGGAGATCGGCCTCTGGTTGATTACCTGCCCATGTATCGGGGGAAAAAAGGGGAAGTTGTCACCCAGTTTGACATGAAATGTGTCGAGAAAATCGGCCTGGTCAAGTTTGATTTCCTGGGGCTTAGAAACCTTACGGTCATTGCCGGGGCGCTTCAAATGATCAAGGATCAGGGCAAAACGGTTCCTGATCTTCTGGATCTGGATTTTTTCGATCCCGATACCTATCGCCTGCTGGCTTCCGGGGACACCACCGGCGTCTTTCAGTTGGAAAGCTCCGGCATGAAGGATCTGCTCGTTCGCCTGAAGCCCGAATGCTTTGACGATGTAACGGCGCTGGTGGCGCTTTATCGTCCTGGTCCCTTGGAAAGCGGCATGGTGGATGATTTTGTGGACCGCAAGCATGGCCGAAAAACCGTGGAATATCTGGTGCCCGAGCTGGCGCCGGTATTAAAGGAAACCTACGGCGTTATTGTTTATCAGGAACAGGTCATGAAGATTGCGGCCGAGCTGGCCAATTATACCATGTCCGAAGCGGATGACCTGCGAAAAGCCATGGGAAAAAAGATCGCCAAAATCATGGCCAAACACCGGGACCGCTTTGTTCAGGGAGCCCATCAGAAAGGCATTCCCAAGGATAAAGCCAGCCAGCTTTTCGACCTGATTGAAAAATTCGGACTGTATGGATTCAATAAATCCCACAGCGCCGCTTATGCCCTGATTGCCTATCAGACTGCCTTTTTAAAAGCTCATTACCCGGTTGAACTTCTGGCGGCGCTTCTAACCAGCGAAATGAACTCCTCGGACGGCATAGTCAAATACATTGCCGAATGTCGTAGCCATGCCATCGAAGTGCTGCCTCCAGATATCAATGAAAGCGCAAAAAGCTTTACGATTGTTGGTTCCAAAATCCGATTCGGTCTGGTTGCTGTCAAGAATGTTGGCGAGGCGGCCATCGAAAGCATTATTGAGGAACGCAAAAAAGGCCGGTTTACGTCCTTATTTGATTTTTGTGAACGTGTTGATCTGAAAAAAGTTAACAAGCGGGTGTTTGAAAGCCTGATCAAATGCGGAGCTTTTGATTCAACTGGTGCAAGGCGTTCCCAGCTCATGTCCGCCGTTGAGGAAGCCATTAACTACGGGCAACTGGTTCACCGAAAACGGTCTGATCCCCAGATGGGACTTTTTGGCGGAAGCGTCAAAGGAGAGCAGAAAATAGGCCATTCTCCGCTTCCCGACATTGTGGAATGGGATGAAAAGGAGCGACTCCTGCTGGAGAAGGAAATTCTGGGGTTTTATATTACCGGGCACCCCTTGCAGGGATTTGAGGAAATTCTGGATAAGTTTGCGACCGCAGACTCTCTTACTCTTTCAGACAAAGCTGATGGCGAGACCATTCGCATCGGCGGTATCGTTCGCAACGTTAAAGTGATCAAAACCCGGCGCGATGAGCTGATGGCCTTTGTAACCCTGGAAGATATGAATGGCAGTGTCGAGATTACGGTTTTTTCGAATCTTTATTCAGTTGTCAGTGATCTTTTGGCAGGCGATGTCGCCCTGATGGTTCAGGGCGAAGTTCAAAAAGACGATAATGCGGTCAAAATTCTGGCGGAAATCCTGATTCCACTGGAAAAGGCTGAGGAAACATGGGCGGCGACCCTTCATGTGAATCTGGATCTGTCCCGGATTCAGCGGGAGACCCTGCTCAAACTTAGGGATGTCATGAGCAGCCATCCGGGTGGCTGTCCGGCGATTCTGCGCCTGAACAGCCCGGACCATACGCAGATTGTTATATCTCTTCCTGAGCAGTTGAAAGTAAAGGCGGGAAGCAAGCTCAAACACGATATCGACACGATTCTGGGATATCCGGCTGTGCAGACGGATTGCAGACCGGCGGTGTCCTCTGCGCGATCAAAAGATGCATATCATAACAGAAAAGGAACATCCAGAAATGATCAATCCCAATAATGGCAAAATGGCCCTTCCTGTCTATCCGATCCTTCTTGCTGGCGGCTCCGGGACACGGCTCTGGCCGGTATCGCGGGAGTTATATCCCAAACAACTTGTCAGCTTTATTGGAAACGATTCCCTGATCCAAAGCACCATAAAGCGCCTTTCGCCGGTTCTGGACAGCAGTAAGATAAAAATTGTCTGCGGCAGGGAACATTCCCTGGAGATATCCCGGCATATAAAATCAATAGGTGTCAACGCCAATGGGAATGTGATCGACGAGCCTTGTGGACGCAACACAGCTCCGGCTATTCTTCTGGCGCTCTTTGACATTCTTCAAAACGAATCCGATGCCATTCTCTGTATTTTTCCTGCGGATCATGTGATACAGGATGTTGATAGTTTCCACTGTAAACTAGAGTCCGCCATTCGTCTTGCAGCAGCGAATTATATCGTTACCTTCGGAATCCAGCCGGGGTATCCGGAAACCGGCTATGGCTATATCGAAGGACAAACCCTGATTTCCGAAGGGGCGCTTTCTATTAGCCGCTTTGTGGAGAAACCTGATCTTCAGACTGCCAGGCATTATGTTGAGGCAGGCAATTATTTCTGGAACAGCGGCATGTTCGCTTTTAAAGCATCAGTTATTGCTGATGAATTTAAAATATTTCAGCCGGATCTCTATAACCGGATAAAAACCCTCGCAGCGACTTCCGGCACCATGATGCTGGAAGACTATCAATTGCTTCCCAATATCTCCATTGATGTGGCGGTTATGGAGAAAACGCTTAAAGGCGCGGTTCTGCCTTCGGATTTTGGCTGGAGCGATATCGGATCATGGAAATCGCTGTATGATTTTCTGCCAAAGGATGAAAATCAAAATGTTCTTCATGGCGATGTCTTATGTAATAATACGCATAACTGTTTTGTCATGGGGCATGAACGGCTGATTGCCGCTAATCACTTGAACAATGTGGTGATAGTGGAAACCCCGGATTCGATTTTTGTCTCGGATATTGAAAACAGCCGCGATGTCAAATCCATTGTTACCACCCTCAAAGAAAAAGGGCGATGGGAATATCAGCAGCATACCACTGCGTCCAAGCCTTGGGGAAGTTTGACATCTTTGGAGGTGAAGGACCACTACAGTGTTAGCCGAATGATCGTATATCCCGGATCGACAGTTACCGTGAAGGAGGAGCCATCGGAATCCAAAACCATTGTCGTTGTCAGTGGACTTGCCAGTGCGGCGATCGCTCCGGGCAGCCCACCGATCCTATTCAAAGTCGGCCAATCTCTGCATCTTGCACCATCAGATCAAGTGGTTATTGAAAATGACAATAGCGATCCGCTGGTCTTGATTCAAATAATGATGAAGGATGAAAGAAAAGCAAATACTGATGGTTGAATGTTTTTTTAATTCATAATTCATAATTCATAATTATCTTGTAGGTGGTGTTAGATGAAAGTTCCCCTTCTGGATTTAAAATGTCAATATCAACTCATAAAGCATGACGTTCTAAGGGTCACGGAAGAAATCTATGACAGTCAGTATTTTATTCTGGGGCCGCATGTTGAAGCGTTGGAACAACAAGTGGCGCAGTACTGTCATGTTGAATTCGCCCTGGGGGTTTCTTCGGGAACAGACGCACTGCTCATTGCCTTGATGGCATCCGGCATAACCGCAGGCGATATCGTCATTACAACGCCTTACACTTTTTTTGCAACGGCAGGTTCCATTTCCCGCGTGGGAGCTTCTCCATGTTTTGTGGATATTGATCCGGCAACTTATAACATCTCCCCTGTTGGCATTTCAGCAGCCATAGACCGGATGAGCCATGCAGAAAGGGAGCGTCTGAAAGCCATCATTCCGGTGCATCTCTACGGACAGTGTGCAGACATGGATCCGATACTTGAAATAGCCAGAGACAACCAGTTGATAGTCATCGAAGATGCAGCTCAGGCCATTGGCGCTGAATACAAGGGCAGAAGGGCGGGGAAAATGGGTGATTTTGGGTGTTTTTCTTTTTTCCCATCCAAAAATCTCGGTGCGTTTGGAGACGGCGGCATGGTAACCACCCCATCCAAAGTCTTTCATAATATCATGCTTACGCTGAGGAATCACGGTTCCCACCCCAAATATTATCATAGCCTGATCGGTGGTAATTTCAGGCTGGATGCACTTCAGGCAGCCATTGTATCTGTCAAGTTGAATTATCTGGATCAATGGACTAAGATGCGTCAGGATCATGCAGCGACCTATAGCAGGTTGTTTTCACGATGCGGTCTGGCGGATCGGGTCGTGCTGCCTGTTGAAAAAGAAACCCGGCATACGTTTAATCAATATGTCATCCGCGTTGCTGAAAAAAGAGATGAACTTAGAGCGTTTTTACTGGAATCGGGGATTGGAACCGAAGTGTATTATCCAGTACCGCTTCATCTTCAGAAATGTTTTTCTTTTTTGAATTACAGGGAAAGGGATTTTCCGGAAGCTGAAAGCGCAGCCGCGCAGACTCTGGCTCTTCCCATTTATCCGGAACTTACATTGGCTCAACAGGAATATGTTGTTGATAGAATTCAGTTTTTTTGTGCAAAAAAGATTAACCACGAAATACACGAGTAGGGACGACCGGCCGGTCACCCTTACTCATTATCCAAGCTGGAGGAAGAGATGTCAGAAAGAAATTCGCGTGATTCATTTAGAGATAAAAAAGGCGCCGCAACTGAACAGGGTTCAGATGAAGATTATTATACAGAAGATGTTTATTCCCCCTGGAAAAAAGGTAATGTGGAAAGTTTTATGTTCAATCTGAGTAAAAGCAGCGGATTACTGTTGCTCATTGTCGGTGCAGGGGTATTTATACTGGTGGCATTATTCGTTTTTCTTCCCATGCTGCGCAGCCCCTCCGATACCAAACCAATTACGGAGATGGATGCCAAGCTGAAAAAAATGGAGGCCAAACTGATTGAGATGGAACAAAATTACCAAAAAGTCGCGCAGTTAGCTCTCCAGGAGGACCTGGTATCGGGAAGAATAGATAAGCTAACGCAGAGACTGGACCTTATGGCAAGGGAAATCGAGATGACTCACAAACAACCTGCTCAGGTCAAAACAGATTTCCCGACGAAACAACCAATTGCTCAGGACAAACCAGAGCCGACTACAAAACAGGCATCTGCTCCTAAAACAGAGTCTGGCAGCCCGTCCGCAGTTGGAACACCAGAGAAAAAGATGTCAACTGAAAAATATCATGAAGTAAAACCCAAAGAAACCTTGTTTGGCATTGGCCGTATCTATGGGGTGACAGTTGATGATCTACGGCGTTTAAACAACATGGGCCCAACAGACGTGGTTCGTTACGGGCAAAAACTAAAGATCAGCAAATGATCGGCATGAGCTATTCTTTTTTAACGACCAGTCCCACGCCCGCCAGGAGGAGCATGGCTCCGGCATAACCTATTATGGTGGTGCTTTCAGACGAAAGCCAGGGAAGTTGGTGAACCGAAAGAAAGCCGACAACAATCAAGGTGATCAGCGGGTTCAAGACAATGATGGCGCTGACCTGGTTAGCAGGAAGCAGTTTTAGGGCTTCGCCCAGCGTGCCATAAGCTATGAGGGTATTTGCACCCAGAAATATCAACGTCAGCCAGTCCGAAAGGGCCAGTCCCTGGAATTCATGAAAAGCAGCCAGCGGGGAAAAGACCAGAGCAGCAACTAAGTAAATCAGCAAATTCGTCTGCTGCGGAGTCCAGATTCGGACCAGGAGTTTCTGACATACTGCAAAAAATACCCAGGTTATGGCCGCAAAACCAAGCCAGAGGTTGCCCCGCGAGTATTGCTGAGAAGAAATCACCAAGTGATGCAGTTGATCCCAGTAAAACAGGACAAAGCCTGCTGCTGCAATCCCGAAGCCGGACTTTTGAAGGAGGGTGAGATGTTCTTTGAAATAGACAACTCCCACGACCGCCACCAGAAGTGGCGATGCCTGAATCATGATCTGTGCATTGCTGGGAGAGGTCAGGGCCACGCCGATGGTAAATCCCAGATAGTTACCGGCCATCGCAAGTCCGGCGATGATTCCCAGTATTGGGGGCTTTATCAGAATTTCAAAAAACTGCGGACGGCGAATAATATAATATCCTGCCAAAAATACGAGCGAAAACGTAAACCGAAACCAGATGATGGTATTGCCGCTGAACCGCTGAAGCGCATATTTAAGCACAATGGCCAAGATGCCCCAGAGGACGGCAGTTATGCTGATCATCATAATTCCTTTTGAATGATTGGACATGAATGCCTTTTACCTCATACTCTTTTCCAATACCGCAAGGGAAGTTAGAAGGTGATTATACGAAAAAACCTCAATGGATACCGTTCCGGTAATTCGTTTAAGTATGGGGGATATCCTGTCAAGCCAGTTCTGATCAAAGGCATCCAGAGACAGATGATCTTTTCCGTTATTAACGCCGTGCAAATGAATCATCGTCGTACGTTCGGCAAATCGGTGATATGTGGTCTCTATATTTTCATGATTCACGATAAGATGCCCCATATCCAGACACACCCCAAGGTCGTATTCCAGAAGAATCGGTTCAATCCATTCCAGCGGGTAATTGAGAGTCTCAACGGAAAGAGATGGCCCCTTTATCCCTGCATCCATTAATCTGCGGATACTTTCTGAAATCCTGCCCTGCCAGGTTTTGTCACACAGCCTTCCAATCGGTGCTTGATTATAAGGAAGATGAAGGATATAGGCCGTAGGTTCCAGAGGCTGGGTGAGATTCATGATGTGAAGAGTGTTTTCAACAAACCTTTTCTGTTCCTTGCATTCCGGGTTTCCAGGGTCCAAATCCGATGGAAGATGAACATTATATGTAAACTTAAATTCTTTTGCCAACGATTCCAGTTCCAGTATCGTCTTTGGGGACGGCAAGCAGGATTCATGGCTTTCAAAACACAGCAGCTCTATTTCATCCAGATAGGGCCCCAGCATCTGAACATTGGGGATGTAGTCATCCGGATAGATAAATGAAGGTGCGCTGATCCTGAACGGATATGCGTTTTTATAGGATTTGGGCAGTTGAGGATACATGGTGGCCAGTGTCTTTCTGGAAGGTTGGTAGATAAATCAGGATAAAAGATTGACCACTAAATATACGAGTAGGGGCGACCGGCCGGTCGCCC
>CAIMCT010000289.1 GCA_903839535.1 uncultured Desulfobacteraceae bacterium | reverse complement strand
GAACAGGTACAGCGGGATTACCCGTGTAGTTCTCACCGGTTTTGTTGGCGGTGATATTGGCGTAGGTCTTGGAAGTCGGGTCAAAGGTAAACCCGGTTTTGGACGGTGTCGCCGTTCCTGAATAACCGTTGGGTACGGTTAGGCTGTAATTGCCGCTACCATCGGTTGTTGCGGCTCCTCCACTGTTGTTGAAGGTGATCAACACCCCGGAGATGCCTGTGCCGGACGATGTCTTCACGCTACCCGTTATCGACGGACTCAATGAATTACTCGCTATAAAATAAACGTCCAATGCGCCTGCACCGATAGAATCAGTGGCTCCAACAAGCGCATACCCATCGGAAATCTTTGCGAGATCATAGCCATAATCATTTCCATTCCCGCCGAAAGTCTGCGTGGCTAATTTGTTCCCATTGGCATCAGTTTCAACCACCCAAACATCAGAATGCCCATTTGTGTCAGCAGTAGAGCCAACACAAACAATATTACCGTTCGGACGTTGATATACTTTTGAAAAATAATCGTCACCTGTTGTGCCAAATGTTTTGTGCCATTGCTCTTGCCCTGATGCATTGAGTTTCAATAAAAATCCATCATTAGCACCTGCACCAGATGACGATGTACTGCCAACGACAAGGTAGCCTCCGTCATTGGTCAGAGAACATCCATATCCAATTTCAGAACCAGTTCCTCCCCATGCCGTATCCCATAATTTATTGCCGGCAGCATCTGTTTTGATTATCCATGCCTGAAGGTTGGAACTCCACATACCTGAATATCCGACAAGAAGATAGCCACCATCAGGAGTGATTTTTATATCATGACCAGTATCATCCAGGTTGCGACCAAAATATTTTGTCCATTGCTCATTTCCACTCGCGTCCACCTTCGTCAACCGGAAGTCTAGCCACGCATCTGTTTCGGTAGTGTTTCCAAATAAAATAAAACCGCCATCAGATGTTTGCTGGAAGGCATTGCCTTGAGCCATGTCGTTGCCACCATAGGTTTTTTCCCATTGCTTATTGCCAGCTACATCGGTTTTAACTAACCAGAACTTCCCGCGATAAGATCCATAAGATGAACTTGAGCCGAATAATGCAAAGCCTCCATCAGTCGTTTGAATTACATCATTTGCATAATCATTTGCTGGCCCACCAAAGTATTTTTCCCAGCTTTTGTTTCCAGATGCGTCAATTTTAATTAAGTACCCATCACTCATTCCAGATCCAAAAGACGCTGTGCTTCCCCCTATGATGTAGCCACCATCAGTTGTTTTTTCGATAGAACGACCATAATCATCCAAACTCCCGCCGTATGTTTTTTCTACGGCTACGTCAGAGGAGTATATTTCAAGTTCCCCCAACACCGAATATGCTGCCGATGAATAATTGTCACCACCGCCCAATCCTATTAAAGCATTCTTTGCAATATCCCAATCAGCATCGGCAATGGTGCCAGTCACATGCTGGATGGGTGTTCCTCCGTTTACATCATAGTTTCCAGTTGACAGCGAGGTTTCAAATGTCTTATCAGCTTTCACTTTAAAGCGACCATAATACCATGTCCCATCATTAATAACTACACTACCATTCCAGGAATGATGGGTAGTACCAAAAGGGAAGCTTCTATCAGGGAGTATACCGCGATCATGGGCCGCATTTATGGCAAATAAGCCAAAACCTGCATAAGTTCCACCCCCAAAGGGTTTGAACTTAATAAACACTTCCGCACCAACAAGATTGTAAGCAGTTTTTGTAAATACGCTAAAGCCCGCTCGATATCCCCAATTGGATATTTTTATGCCTTCACTGGTCAATTCCAAAAGACAGTTACTACAAAGAGTTTGGAAGTTATTTAGATCTAAAGGCATTATAATATCATCAGAGCTTATATTAGATTCAATACCAGCCCAACTACTGGGACATAGCCAAAAAGTCATCAAAATAGTCACCAAACAAATCTGTTTTCGTAGCATTTACATTCTCCTTTTGTGTGTAGTGTTATCGGACAATATGGTTCATTTAATCCAGTACCTGTTGTGTACACAAAACCGGTGTTCTTAAGATCAAGTTGAATCTATCAG
>CAIMCT010000288.1 GCA_903839535.1 uncultured Desulfobacteraceae bacterium | reverse complement strand
GTTTTTCTGGATACCATTCCATGCCTCAAGTATCCTTTTCGTTGCTCTTCTTTCATGTGCGTCGCTACGGTATGTATAGACTGATTCAAATCGTGGCTTCTTAGTTTTGATCAGAGCATCTACCTTCAATGCGATTTCCCTGTCACCGAAACCATTTTTCTTTGCTGCCATGTGATACACGGTCAACTGAAACAGCTTGTCAATCTGGTCGATACTATAAGCTTTGCTGGCCGTTTTGTATTCAGTAATGATGACAGATCCGCTCTCAGTGTCTTCTTCCACCAGGTCCATGACACCGATCATGGGAACATCAATCCCGTCGATATAGAATTCAAACGGCTCCTCGATGGACAATATCGTGAATCCATCCTGGGGAAGCTCAGAGTAGAAAGCCTCCAGAAGGTTTTTCCCATCACTTCTGAGTGTGTCGTAATCTTTACCCTTGGAATAACTGATAAATTTATTATCCTGAGCATCTTCTCTCCAGTATTTCTCAAAGATGCTCTGAAGATTTTCCAGATTAAGCGTATTTCCGGTCATCTTCTCCTGGTTGAAATCAGCCAGACATTTGTGAATGACCGAGCCATAGACTAGGTTATCGGAAACGCTCTCAATTGGAATTCGGTCAATTCTCTTGAATTTATACTGGAGCCCACATTCCAAATATGAGTTGACACTTGAAACTGAAATGTGTGGTTTTGATCGTAACTCTCTAATATTCATAGTATTATTTCCTTTTTATTTAAAATGTCAGGGTGAGAAAACACATCTGGTGTCAAATGTTACTTCTCACCCCAAGAGTTACTTAAGCTGCCTGTTGAAGGCTTCTGATAAGCGAGGATGCTTCCGATGTTGTAAGATTATCCAGCGTGGATTTGTATGCGTCTTCGATTTTTTTATTGAGCTCCAGCGTACTTATGCTTTTGTTGGTGCACAGGCTCATGATCGCGTTCCGTTGGGCGTTACTGATGATGGCTCCGGAATGTTTTTTCTCCGTTGACTTTTCCATCGGGGCCTTCTGCGTATCTGTACCTTGATCTTTCGGAGGCATCTCGGGTTTATTGGTTTCATCACTACTCCTTTTCGATTTTTGTTTCTGCATCGGGATTACATTGGAAGCGTCGCCGGGGATGGTGTCTTCTGGATTACCCAGCTCTTCCAGACAAGTCATTCCAATATTTGTAAAATCTCGGAGAGCTCTGCCCTTAGCCCGGGTAGCAGCCATCCGAAGGACGTGTACTGAAATCTGCGAGTTTACGTTCTTGGAATTTGCATCGCCTATTTCAGTAAAAGTGCGTCCATCAACTGATATGACAGTCGCTTTACAGATTCCCTCGTTTCCATTATCCTTGGTCGGATACTGGACAGCCTCAACCTGAATACTTTTCAGGCCAATTTGATGTGCCAAATCGAGCAGGCCATTATAAAGGACGAAATCTTTGCCCTTAAGGTTTTTTATAAACCTCGGATCAAGGCATTGGTGGCCGTTTCTTTCCTGCATTTTCTGTGCTTCTTCTGCCATTAGCAACCTCCTTCTTCTTCTTAAAATGGAATATCGTCTTTCGCGCCATTGTTACTTGCACCGTCAAAACCTCTACCGTCAGTTTTAATGAAGTCGATGGTTTTTCCGATCAGTTTGATAGCAGTCTTGGTCTCATTGTTGTCAGTTGTCCATTTATCCTGATCAATCTGACCAGTAACGGCAATTTTTGCACCTTTATGCAGATGCTTGACGGCGATGTCTGCAAGTTTTTCAAAACATGTTGTCTTGATCCAGCCAGTTTTAGATTTACCTGATTTAAACGCCATGGAAAACGTCGCAATGTGCATCCCTTCCTGTGAATAACGGGATTCAGGGTCATCTCCGAGGTTTCCGGATAATACGATTACGTTCATGGTTTACTCCTTCTTATGTTTCTGTTGTTTATGCAGCCAGTCTCAGTTTCCTGCGTGGTACATCGACAATCGACTCATTAATGGATGCCTTCAGTTCCAGCATGTCCTGCTGAATCTTATCCCGCAGCGATTGATTGTACTGAAGGTTGTATGCGCTCGTTCCGCTGATGATGGTTTTGGCCTGTTCAGCAAGTTCCATCAGAAGATCATCCTGGAAAAGGTTTCGAGTAGCAAATTCATCAAGAAATTCATGTAATTTGTTGAACATGTTGCCCTTGAAGATTTTGGGCTTCCCGCCGTTTTCGCTCAATCTGTTGACAAGGTGTCCTATCACATCGCCAAATTCTTCCCGTAATGCTGCCAGAGCCAGTTCGCGCGTTTCATCCATCAAAGTCTGGAACTTCTCTTTCTCCTTCTCATAAATCTCAGGAGTGAGAACGGATGTCTTACCTGGTATGCCAAGTGCAAGATAACGCCACTCGAAATTGAATCGTTTGGTGATATTTTCCGGATAATCGTCGTCATTATAAAGTTCGCCCAGTTCAATTCGGGCTTCTTCCCTGGCCGGCATATACTGTGGCACAAATTCATCAACCGTGTGCCAGAATCGCTTTTTATACTGCTCCAGCCGTTCATCAACCAGCTTGAGAGATTCCTTAGGAATCAGGTAAATCGAAGTGATCGGAAAAGGCAAGGCATGACGTTGGATCACGTTTCGTGCTTGATGGCTTGCAGTGTTAATCTGTCCCAAAAGCTCAGGATTGATTAAATACTTTCTGCCCCTGAGCCATTCGCTTTCACTGCCCATCTTCATCTGCATCACACGTTGGTCAATGACTTTACTACATTGCCAGCTTTTGACGCTGAACTGTAGCAAACATGCTGTTGGCTTTCAGTTTATTTGAGTTAAAAAGGGCATAAAATTTTCAGAAAAGGTTGACAAGCAGGAATGAATTATCGGATTAAATG
>CAIMCT010000287.1 GCA_903839535.1 uncultured Desulfobacteraceae bacterium | reverse complement strand
TTTCGTGTCTTTCGTGTCTTTCGTGTCTTTCGTGTCTTTCGTGGTACAAAATATTTTCACGTTAAAGATGTATCATTCTTAAATTTTATCGAACAATCTAAAATACTAAAATCGAAAGGATTCCCCCCTTTGAAAAAAGGGGTGTCAGGGGGGATTTAGGAGGCTATCCACCTGAAAAATCCCCCTCAATTCCTCTTTTCCAAAGGGGGAAGTATCATTTTCATATATGGGGTGATCGAATTTAAGAAAGATATTTAAAGATTGTAACTGGTTTGGTAAGTTCGCCATGAGAGATGTTGATTAAATTGAAATCACTGGTTTCTGGAAGAAGACGAAACCAGTGTCAAAAAACCATATAGAGCGCCAAAAAACTGGCAGCCCCCGTCATCTCTGGACTGTTTTTGTCAATCCAGCGTTGCAGAGAGAGAGAGTAATTATGGGCGTACAATCAAAAATGACAATTGAAGATTATATGAAAAATGCTTCTGGGAGATTCAAGGTGGTCAGGCAGGATTTGAAACCCCAGAAAGAAACGCCGACACCGTCTTCTTCTGTGTTTAACGGGATTCTCTCAACATTTAAAAAGCCGTCGAATCAATCTGAGCCCAAAACCATGAAGGGACTTTCAGTCGCGGACTACCGGTCGCATCCGGTCGCATCTCTTTATAACCGGACGGCAAAACAATCGCCGGCAAATGCCAAAACACCGGACTCGGATCCATCCACAAGCAAGAAAGCTTCTGAATGTCTTCTCAGCCCTGAAACACCGAATACACAGATTCTCTCCCCGTCCCCGGATGCTGCTAAAGTCGATGACCATACGCAGGATACGTCACTATCCAGCTTCAGCAATTCTCAGAAGACGTTTATCCAGCTTTCCAGCACAGACGCATCACAAATCAGATCCAGCGTAATCAGTCCAAAAATTGAAAAAGCCATTCAGGATGCAGCAGCCCAATATCAAATTTCGCCCAAATTGATCAAAGGAGTTATCAAAGCTGAATCTAATTATGACGCGAACGCGGTTTCTCCGGCGGGAGCACAGGGTCTCATGCAGTTGATGCCGGGAACAGCCAAAGACTTGGGGGTTACAAATCCATTCGATATCAAGCAAAACATTGACGGCGGGGTTCGATATTTAAAAAAAATGATGGAGATGTTTGGCGGAAATGTCAAACAAGCTCTTTCTGCCTATAATGCTGGCCCTGGAACAGTTAAACGGTATAAAGGTGATGTACCATACAGTGAAACACGCCAATATGTAGACAAGGTCATTGACAACACAAAAACCGCCGTGTAGGAAGGGGCTATCGGCAAAGGTTTTTACTTATCCCAGATAAAGATATTTTGGACATGACCCTCATCTTTTTTCAGTCGGCCATAGCGAGCTTTCTTTTAAGATACTCCCGCTGAATAATATAAATCAAATCTGTTAATGCCTTTTCTTCGGTCTTGTCCATACTGAGAAAATGTACCGCATAAAAACAACTGTGCAGCAATTGATCTTCTTTACAGCGAACAACCACGGCCTTTCGAATATTAACTCGATGCTCAAAATATTGCGATTGAGAGATAAGCTCAATCTCGGTTAAGGAATCCCCAATGGATACAGGGTGTACAGACTGAGTTACGTTCTGATTACTGATCAAAGCCCCAAAAGAACCGCCAAGACTCAAATCAATCACCTGTGTATTCAATTTGACTCCACTTTTCTTAAAACTCATGTGTGTTCCTGACGGCACGTCCACACGAAAATCTCTTCGAAGCTGCCTGCGTTCGATGAGATCCGGAAATGTGACCCAGATATTTTTTTGATCAATCTGAGCAATATCGGCACAAAAAAAATACGATATCTTATCTGCTCCGTTATATTCGAATTGAAGTTTGCCGGAAGAGTTTTTAACCAGATCGTGAAAACCATCCGGACAATCAATTAACAAAAACAGCTTCTTGTCTTTTTGTCGAATATCATCAATGATAGTTAACTGTTCATAATCCCTTTCAGTCAACTTCATTCGAATCAGAGTTTTTCCGTTTTTCACCTGCTCTAAAATGGTATGTATATGTTTGCCAATAATGTTATTGCCGAGTTCCATCAATACCCCTTCTATTTCACCGGAAATAATTTAGTATGCTATGCATTGCGCATGTTTTTGTCATTTACAGAAGGCAAAACAATGACCATCCTTCTTAAAACTCATTGTCTTTGAGTAGTTTATCAGAAATCCGATATTTTTCAATCTTTCTGTAAACCGTCGCCGTATTGATCCCCAGGATTATTGCGGCTTTTTTCCGGTTTCCCCTTGTTTCCTGTAGCACCCGAATAATGTGTTTTTTTTCCAAGTCTTCGAGTGTCGCCAGTCCGCTGCCTTCGTCCGATGAACTACCAACAGCCGAATCAAGACCGCGAACCGATAAAAGCGTCAGGATTCGGGATTTTTCCAGAAGAACAGCCGAAGCCATCATGTTTTCCAGCTCCCGGATATTTCCAGGAAAAGAATACGCCATAAGGCACTGTTCCAGTTCAGGAGAAAGGGATTCAATGGGATCGGTTTTGCTGTTTCCATATTTTTGAAGAAAATACCGGACAAGGGGGAGAATATCTTTCTTTCGCTCTCTAAGCGGCGGAATTCTAATGGTGTACATGCTCAGCCGGTAGAAGAGATCCGCCCTGAAACGTTCATTTTTTACCTCATTGAGAATATCCCGATTGGTTGCCGCCAGAATTCGGACATCAATGCGCCTGCTACTGGTGCTGCCCAGACGATAATACTCTTTTTCCTGTATGACTCTAAGCAACTTCCCTTGTAGAGATGGTGCCAGATCAGCAATCTCATCCAGGAACAGCGTACCGCCATGGGCTGCTTCAAAGAATCCCTTTTTATCGCTTACTGCATGGGTATAAGCGCCTTTGATATGGCCAAAAAACTCATCTTCAAAAAGCGTCTGTGTAAATGCCGCCATATTAACCGCAACAAATGGCTCCGATGCGCGACTGCTCAGATTGTGTATCATCCTGGCCATCATCTCCTTACCTGTTCCTGATTCGCCCGTGATGATCACGCTGTAATCGGTTGGTGCAACCGCCTCGACCTGGCAAAAAACCAGAGCCATGGATTCGTCTTCCGCCACAATTTCACTAAATGCTCCGGGATTGGTCAGATTTGAAAAAGACTGTTGAACTGCGAATATCTCAACTTTTTTACGAAGCTGATACCGTTCCAGCGCCCGTCGAATGATCGCAACCAGGTTTTCACCATTAACCGGTTTAACCAGATAATCGTAAGCTCCGAGCCTTATGGCCTGAATCGCCGTGGAAACTTCGTCTGTTGCAGTAACGACCAGACAGACCGTTTCCGGAAACTCTTTTTTGATCATCTCCAGAAGTTCCATGCCACTAATATAGGGCATAACCAGATCCAGAAGTATGATTTTATAGGCGTGTCTGCGGACCCTGTCCATTACCAGCCTGCTATCCGAGATCGTATCCGGTTCTGGCAGATCGGCGCTGACCAGTGTGGCTTTGATGCTTAGCAGAAGCCCAGGATCATCATCAACAACTAGAATGGGAAATTTCTCTGATACGGATTCCATTAGACCTCATTGTCAACGACCATTGGGGAAAGGATTAGAAAACGTTACGTCCAGCACCTTGTATTTATTTATTTAATCAATATTTTGTCAACCCTTTTTATAAAATCCTCCAGATTAAATGGTTTATACAGGATATCAATGCATCCGAATTCAGAAATATCCCCTATCAACGGATGGCCTTCATGGCCGGTAATTATCATAATTTTCATATCCGACAATACCGGATCATTTTTTAAAACCCGGCAGACCTCAATCCCATTCATTTCTGGCATGAACAAATCCATAACCAGGAGATCAGGTCGGGAAGACCCCAGACGGATACAGGCTTCAATGCCATTGGAAGCTTCCTCCACAATGTAGGAACACCGCTGAACCAGAACTTCGCGTAACATCTTGCGGATCGTAGCGTCATCATCCACAACCATGATGCGAAAAAGCTTTCGCCTTAATACAGATGGCAAAAGAACATGAAATGTGGCACCTTTTCCCTGATGGCTCTCAAACGTTATGGTTCCATTATGCGACCTGATGAGGTTATAGGATACGGATAGTCCGAGTCCGGTTCCACCTTTTTCCTGTTTATCGGTGATAAAAGGGTCGAAGAGTTTGCCTGCAATGGTCGGATTAACCCCTTTTCCATTGTCAGATACCGATATTCGGATATCGCCATCCTGGGGCTGAAGTCGTGTAGAAATCCGGATATTTCCGCTATCGTGTTCAATGGCCTGCGCCGCATTGATGACCAAGTTCAGGATAACCTGCTCAATATTCTGAAGATTTCCCGATATCGCTGGCAAATCGTTTTCCAGATCCAGATCGATTTCTACATTCAACTTTCGTAAGGTGGACTGTGAAAGCCTTATGGCATTCTCAACTGCAAGATTGATCTGAATCGGAATTTTCTCCGATTGTGTGGAGAATCTTGAAAAACTCTTCAGTCCGCTCACAATCGTGGCCACCCGTTTTGCAGCCACGTCCATATCGGAAATGAGTTGCATCAGATGATTGTTGATAAAATCGGTATGCAGTCCACCGTACTTTCGCTGGGGATACAGAACAGCCTGATCATTGAGAATGGGGAGAATGTCCCTCCATATTTTTTCCAGAAGTGGAATGTTGTACATGATCAGGTTGATCGGATTATTGATTTCATGGGCCACCCCAGCTATCAGCACTCCCAGAGCCTCCATTTTCTGGGACTGATACAATTGACTCAACAACTGACTTCGATCCGTAATATCCTGAACGGTTTCAATGGCACCAATGATTTTGCCGCCAGGTTCCCGAATAGCCGCGGCCACAAAATAGAGGTTGCGTTTTTCCCCCTGAATGACCAGCTCATCCGAGGCTTCGAATGCATCGGGTATATTGGCGCATCGGGTAAGATTCTTTTTGTCGTACCAACGTCTCATGGCGCTTTCATCCATGTCCAAAACCAGATCCGCCAGAAGCGGCCGGTACTGTCCACTATAAAATATCCGGGAATCAACTGGGTGATTCAGTATTTTTTCCCTGGATACACCGGTCATAATTTCGCAGGCATGGTTCCATATCACCAGATGATGATCTGTGTTAATCACAAATGTGGAAATGGGGTTTCCGTCCATCAGGGACGAAAAACAATCGTTTTCAAAATTACGGCGATTGTCCTGATTTTCCATCTTGGCGACAGATACCGGTTTTAAATTTTCCTGAGAATGAGACATGATCAATAATCCTCATAAAAAAGTTGAAAAAATTCTATTTTCAATTTTATATACTGAACGCAGGCTAAACTGCACTTTTCAAGTATCATTCTTAAATTT
>CAIMCT010000286.1 GCA_903839535.1 uncultured Desulfobacteraceae bacterium | reverse complement strand
TGCTGAAGGTGTGAACACCGCGTATCGAACATGGTATTTCTTAAAAAGCGCCTCATATCCTGGCCCTGCCGAATACATAATGCGAATATCGTTTTCCCTGCCGGAATAATCTATGCCGTATGACCAGAGCCACCCCCTGAAACCCATCAAAATCTGCCCTCCAGCCAGACAGGAAACCCAGTTGAGGTGATCATCATCCGTCAACACGGTTTCTTCAGGATTCAACATTCGCTGAAACTCCAAAGCCATAAGCAATTTTGATTGATCCCACATCTTGTGTGATTTGGGATTAGTTTCTATCAGTTTTATGACCTCCAATCCACCGGAAAACGTCAGCAATATCAAAAAAACGACTGTTGTCACCTTACCGATGCGACCCTTGTCCTTCCACAGAACCGACAACACGGACATCACAGGAATGATCAACAGCAAATAACTCCATGTCAGAATTTTGGTATTGTCCCAGTCCCACGGTTGAAACCGAATCACATTGCTCAGAATAAAAAGCACCCATCCGCTCACAACCATGGGATGACGATAACACTTCATCCGAAATGTCCCCCATGCCGCCAGGGGCAATAGCATTCCCCAATTCATCAACCATAATACCGCAAACTGCAACAGGCCTTTTTGCTGAATATCAGACTTCCATCCACATATAAACCCAAACCATCTGCCGGGAAGTGATTGCCCATGAAGTTGGACGTATATCCAAAGAGACACCAGCCCTGCCCCCAAAGCAAAAGTCAGCATCGTTTTATAAGATCGGAAATTGATTATCGCCAGGCACAAACAGATGATCACCAGCACCATATAGGTATGGGTGTGGACGACCATCATCAGGCCTGCGGGTATCCCTGTCAGAAGGCAGCGAAGCGCAGACGGCTGTTGATCAGGATTTGAAAACCAGCTCATTAAAATCATCAAAAGCAGCAAGCCTACCGGCAGTCCCAGGAGGAAACTTCTTTGGGGCAACAACTCACCTGCAATGATATTTCGGAAGAATAAGCCTTTATCCTCCAAAAACGAATATTCCCGAATGGGAAACAACACGGTGTTGATTGTCGGTGTCTGAAAAATATCCTGAAAATAATAAACAAAGCCAAATCCGCTGCTTAATAAAAACAAGCTGACCGCAACAAAAGCCTGCTTTTCGGACTTCAAGATTGCATGGTAAAAACAATAAAGAATCGCCAGAAACGCCAAAGTGGTGATGATTGATGGGATTATCATAGCGGAAACCCGATCCGCACCCATTCTCATCATCATCCCGGATATCATGCTGGAAGCAAAGGGATAATTAAAGGGCAGTCCGTAGAATAAGGGATGGTCCTGAAACCACATGGAAACCGGACGAAATGCAAACACGGCAATGCCTGCCAGATGACCGGCCCAATCGCCCCAGATACACCGATCGCCAGCGTAAATGCCATCCGGGGCTGCAACAAACATTCGGGG
Source organism: uncultured Desulfobacteraceae bacterium (assembly GCA_903839535.1). Lineage (GTDB taxonomy): Bacteria > Desulfobacterota > Desulfobacteria > Desulfobacterales > Desulfatirhabdiaceae > RAAP-1. The sequence goes on along the minus strand of CAIMCT010000286.1, from coordinate 9,154 downwards.
CCAGATATATAAAAAGAGGCTACCCCATGTCGCCAGAACCCAAAACAGACCTCCGGCCGGTGAGAGAGCCTGGAGACTTTTCACTTTCCATCGGACCCCTAAGGACCGAATTTGATCCATCCCAAAATTTTTTGATATTGACTTAAACATGAAACACCATAGGTTATAGGCATCAAGGCCGTGAACATGAGAATACAAAACCCGATGATACCGTAATACCCAATCCGTTGCTTAAAGATTGTTGTCTGTCGAACAAATCCGGTAACATCCAACCAAAGCACACTCGCCAGCAAAGAAAACGTCAGCGACGGCAGGTAATGATACAGAAACAAAGGTCTGTCAACCGGAACCAATGGAATGATGGAAATCAGATAACCCGCAATCGGCACCCAGAGCATGGGACTTTTATCTGCTATATGTTCGGTGGTTATATTTCTGGCTCGGCCAAATATCAGATATCCCATAAGCCAGGTAAACACCCCGCCAACACCCCACCAAAGTACCGGATTCCCCAGCAGATATATTCCGTTATTCCCGCTTGCCCAGTAATAAATGGGCTTTACCATCATCGGCCATTGCCACCAGAAGCTGGAGTAAGGATGTGTGGCCTTGATCCCGGCATTGGCATTCAGCATAATTTGATTCAAGTTGATAGTATCCTGGATCAGTCTTCCCGCAGGAACAAAAAATGCGTCTCCGGAGCCTGGCAGATTTAACAGGTGAAAATGAATTACCCATCCCAACAAAAAAATTCCAGTGGCCGCACCAATAAAAACGCCAAAATGAAATACGTCCTGTAATCGCAAGCGCAAAGTCTTATTTCTGGAAAAATGATCCAGCAGGATCACCATTGCCAAGGCCACTGCAGCCAGGCCTGTAAATTTTGTTCCGACTGCAAGCCCTGCTGTCATCCCCGACAGCGCAATCCAGCCCATTTTTTTAACACCTTCAGATGTTCCTGAAGCAAGAAGCGCACTCAAAGAGGACAGGGTAAAAAATATCAGTATCATGTCCAGTCCGATCAAACGGGACTGAACCACAAACGCATTATCAAAGGTTATCAGGACAGCACCAAAAAAAGCAGCAGGGTTTGAAGATCCCAATTGAAGAAGCAGAATGTAAACCAGAGCTGGAATCAGTGAGCCCGCCAGCGCCGGTACAAATCGGAGAGGAGCAATGGATTCTGTACAGGTATTGCCAATATTGGCGAAGTCTATGTTTCCATGATAACCACCGATCTTGGCGACTGCGGTAATCAGCAATTTACCATGGGGCGGGTGGATATCAAAAAAACGCTCTCCGGTCCAACCGTACGCAGTAACAAACTTGCCAAACCCGACTTCATCAAAAACCACCTGGGAAGGATAAGAGAGATAGGCGAATCGAATGAGCAAACTGAGGCAAATAAGAACATGAAATAAAATGACAGATACGTTTTGCTTTTCCCGAAATGACTGGGTAGCCGTAGTCATTGCGAGAAACAAAGTGTTGGAACGATTTCGGACAGACAATTTTTCAATCAAAGTCAACACAGCTCCCTGCAAGAAACGTTAACACATTCCAATTGGTGTACTGATGCAGCACCATTTCCCAGCCCTCATTGTTCAGGCGTTGCTGGTCATCCAGCTTGAGAACATCCAGTTGTTCGTTGGCTTATGCCAGTCTCTTGTAAACAATAAAAAAACTCTTGACGAGATACATTATATCACACAGGAAAACAAGAAAATCCGGCGGACATGATATCGGATGATCCTTGACTACTCACAGATGACAGAAAAACTGGACAACCTGCGTAAGGATATCCATGTCTGAATCCGTTATACAGTGCGTTGAGCACCGAGACCTGAAATCAGGTTCCTGATTACCCCTATAAGACTTCCTGCAGCAAAAACCATTGACCGCAACAAAATAACGCCAGGTGAAATGAGCCCCACCACCTTATCGCAAAAGCGTGGCCGGATGGTCGTGAAACACATAAGCGCCTGGGTTGAAAACCATTCTGTATCCAGTCAGTCGATAAGAAAGCTCCGTGTCCTCATTATTGGCCTTTGGAAAGCACTCATCAAAACCCCTGTTTCAATAAACACTTCTGTTCTGAACGCTGCTGAATAACTGTCAACCATATCAAAGTAGTAGTTGCGGGAAAGCATATCGTATCTGTCTTCAAATTCCATTTGGGCAAACCGTGCAACCAGTATTAACCGATGGTATCTACTGCTGCAAACCGGGGCTCATGAAGCGGGATGAGAATATCAGCCAGGGTTTTGACCTTAAGCAGCAGGTTATACGATTCAACGACATTGACATGGGTTCCCGGTGGAATAACTTCCATTTCCATGGCTTTGACAGCGGCAGGCGGGTCAAAATTCTCCATGATGACGCAAAAACCCGTTATGGCTGCTTTACCTTTTGAAGTTTGAACTATTACCGTCAGTCCGCCCGGGGTATGTGCTGGTGTGTGAAGGACCGAAATGCCGGGCACGATCTCCATGTCTTCGTGAACGGCCTGGATTTGACCATTTTCCTCGATTTCGCAGACATAATCTTCTATATATACTGCGAACCGGCATAATTTTACGTTTTTGATCCCCCACCCCAACCCTCTCCCGCTGGGAGAGGGAGTTTATGAAAAGCGCAGATTATGCCAGTTCGCAGTATAGCGATAATCCAAAGGATGGGGATTGTGAATGGTTTCTATCTCTTTTTTATGGATATAAAACCGAGCATTGGTGCATTTGTAGTCGTTTTCGCAATGGTCGTTGTGAAGGTGTGTATGAATAACCACATCAATGTCTTCAGGGGACAAGTTCCAGCGTGCCAGGCCTTCCTCAAACCGGTAGATTTTCCCGCCGATGGACTTTTCCCGTTCCGGGGATTGAATAGGATTCATTTCGCCCGTGTCCACCAGAATTCTCGGTCCATCTCCTTCAAGATACCAGCAGTAAATCGGAATTGTATAGGATTGTCCCTGACCATACTGGTAGGTCATCATGCTCTTGTCAAAAACCTTGGTTCCCATAACAATGGGATGAATGCGATATATTTCCATAATCACCTATCCTAAATGAGTAAACTTGATGCCTTCGTGTTATGCCGGTTTTATCGTCGAAGCCCTCTTTCCACCGTAACTACAAAGTCCTGGACATTGGTTAAAATGGATCTGGCGGTAAGTGACCCCCTGTCCGCCAGCTTGCTAGCGGCAAACTCTGACATATCCACCGAATAAAAATAGACGGGCCTTACCCGTTGATCCGCCATGACCTGGTAGGATGGTGTCATATTGCCGGTGGCGATGGTGTGAAGCTGAGTGGCCATGGCGATAACCGTTGTGGCTTTCTGAGACAGTTCCCGCATCTGGTTCTGAGCCTCGTAAACATTTCCGGTGACTTCGGGAAGAGGCCCATCATCCCGGATGGAGCCAGCCAGAATGTACGGAATGTGGTTTAAGGTGGCCGCATGCATGATGCCGTTTTGAACCAATCCCGTTTCAATGGCTTTTTCAATGGAGCCAGCCGCCCGAATACGGTTGATGGCATCCAGGTGTTTGTAATGGCCAAGTGGAAGCGTTCGCTTGGAGTAAATTTCCTGACCCAGCGCGGTTCCAAAGATGGCGCCTTCCACATCATGAGCGGCCAGAGCATTTCCGGCCAGAAGCGCATGGACGTAGCCATTTTCGATCAGTGAGACAAAGGCGTTTCGGGCATCCCGGTCAAAGACGACGGCAGGCCCCAGAACCCACACTATGAATCCATGCTCTTTTTCGTGATGAATCAACTGGTACAGCTCGTCATAGTCAATGGAAAAAGAGGTTTCGCGGGTCAGATGGGACCGAAAGGTGAATTTTTCAGCCATGTAGTCCGGGAAATCAAAGGCTTTGGTGTGAACCAGAATGCCTTCCTCGCCATTTTCGCTTCTGCCGCAGGCGACCAGGTCGCCGGCATTTAACCGGCGAAGCTCTGTAACCACAAGGTGGTTGCCGAGTTCAAGCACTACCACGCAATCCATTCGGGATTTGCGAAGTAGCACCCAGTCACCTTTTTCGATATGCAGGTATTCAGGATATACTGATGTGGCGTGATAGCCATCCGGAGCGACACCCTTTGCCGGAGCCGGCTGAAAACGCACACAAGGGGCATTTTGAAGCCCATGAAGGCTAAAATCAGGAGCGTGAAAGGCAGGCATTTGAAATTGCATGGTCATTTCCTTTCCGGTGTTAATGGCCGCAAACTTTCAGCGGTGATTTGTGGAGGCTGGTTGGCCGTCCCTGCTCATGTCCGTTTGAATAACCGCTCAATCTCCTGTTTTGGCCACTGAATCCAGGTGGGCCGGCCATGAGGGCAGTGTGCGGGAATTCTGCAGGCTTCAAGCCCTTTGATTACGGTCGCCATCTCTGCGATGGTCAGGGACTGATTGGCTCGAATGGCACCGTGACAGGCCATCAGTTTCAGACAGGCATCCAGGGATTTTTCAATGTTCGCCGTCAAACCGGTCTCCATGATGTAATCCACAATTTCGATCACCAGTGGCTTCATTTCCTTTCCGGAAAGGATCGTTGGCACGGATTTGATCACATAAGACTGTTTCCCGAAAAGCTCGATCTCAATGCCATACTGGCAAAGATCAGGAATGAGTTTTTCCAGGATCAGAGATTGTCGATAACCCAGGTCCATGGTCTCCGGAATCAACAGTCGTTGAACTGGAATCCGTCGTTCTGTTGACTTGTCCGCCAGTTTCTCATAAAGAATCCTTTCATGGGCGGCATGTTGATCCAGCAGAATCAGATTTTCCCCGGACTCACAGATGATATAGGCGTGACAAAACTGACCGATGGGATTCAGATTGACGGACTGTGGCATTTCCCATAACTGCGGCTGATGATTTGGCATCGACGGCCGGACGGGTGCCTGCGGATCAGGCAACGGACCGGGCATGGATACTGATGCTGGTTTAAAGCTCAGTGCCGTGTCAGTATATTTAGCCGCCACAAGAGCGTTGCCAAAAGGCACGCATTCAGACCTCTCCCCCCAGGTTTTATTTTCTGGGCGAACCATCTCCTCGGATAGGGCCGCAGTACCTTGGACTTTGGACGGAGTCCAGGACGGCTTTTCTTCATGGGCGAGTCCAGTTGAAACTGCAGTAACTATGGCATCATAAATCTTTTGCTGACGGGAAAAACGGATTTCCTGTTTGGTCGGATGTACGTTGACATCCACTTGATCGCAGGGAACCGCTATAAACAGGACTGCCAGCGGAAACTGCCCTTTCATCAAGCGCCCGCCGTAGGCTTCCATCAGGGCATGCTGAACCATCCGGTTACGAACCGGTCGGCCATTTACAAAGATGAAAATTCCCTGCGAAGATGCGCGCGTGATCCGGGGAAGTGACATCCAACCGGAAATAGAAACGCAGTCATTTTCGTTTTTTTTGTGGATATCGGTTTTAACGGGGCAAAGGCCAGTGCGAAAATCCTTGCCGAGAATGTCGATGATCCGGCTTGCCGGGTCCGTCGCCGCAGACCAGTTTTGAATAACAGAGCCGTTATGGACCAGCTTGAAGTGAATTTTCGGCCACCCCAGAGCAATGTTAGAAATCACATCTGAGATATGCCCCAATTCCGTGGGAATGGTTTTTAGAAATTTTTGTCTGGCCGGGGTGTTGAAGAACAGGTGTTTAACTGTGACCTGAGTTCCGCGGGGAGAGCCGGTTTCCAGAACTTTTAGAAGTTTTCCGCCTTCCATGACGATTTCCGTACCCGATTCCACCATTTCTTCCCGTGTGATCAGCGTAAATCTGGATACCGATGCAATGCTGGGAAGGGCCTCTCCCCTGAACCCCAGTGTGTCGATGGCAAACAGATCGCTGTCCGAATAAATCTTGCTGGTGGCATACCGTTCGATGGACAACAGTGCGTCATCCCGGTTCATGCCGCTGCCATTGTCACTGACCCGAATCAGGGATATTCCGCCTTTTTCAACTTCAACAATGATCCGGGTGCTTCCGGCATCCAGGGAATTCTCAACCAGCTCCTTGACCACGGATGCTGGGCGTTCAACCACTTCCCCTGCCGCGATTTTATTGGAGAGGATTTCAGGAAGTATGCGGATTCTGGACATGGGTCATGTAAAGAGCTTTTCCCGAACAAGCCGCTCGACAAACTCGGCATCCAGGGGGGAAAGATCAAATTTCAAACACGCGCCTTCGATCAGTTCTTTGACGGTTTTCTGGAGACAAGCGGATCGTTCTTCGGTGATCCATTGGGTTGCTTTTCTCAGGTCTTCGCCTTCAGGGAGAATGGTTGTCATAATATCGCCTTTTTTTTGTGAAAATCGGTTGTCTGTTCAAAATGATATGCCGTCTTCAGGAGGTTCCCCTCGCTGAAATGCGGTCCCATGAGCTGAAGTCCGATGGGCAGCCCTTTGGTGGAGAAGCCGCAGGGCACGGACATGCCCGGTATGCCTGCAAGATTCGCCGAAAGCGTGAACACGTCCGACAGATACATGGTGAGCGGGTCATCCGTGTTGTCGCCGATGGCAAAAGCCGGAGTGGGTGCAACCGGCGAGATCAAAATATCGCATTGCTGAAACGCCTTGGTAAAATCATCCATAATCAGGGTGCGAACCTGGGAAGCCTTGCCATAATAGGCATCATAATATCCTGCGGAAAGGGAATAGGTTCCCAGAATAATCCGACGCTGAACCTCGGAACCAAAGCCTTTGGAGCGCGTGTTTCGGTACATTTCCATCAGGGTGCCGGCTGTTTTATCCCTGAAACCGTATTTTACACCGTCATACCTGGCCAGATTGGAGCTGGCCTCGCAGGGGGCGATTACATAATAGGCCGCCACTGCATACTCGGTATGGGGAAGCGAGACATCCACACAGCGAACCCCAAGGTCTTGAAGGGTTTGAATGGCGCGGTTAACGGCCTGAGCAACTTCCGGATCAAGTCCCTTTGATGCGTGGTATTCCCTGGGAATGCCCGCAACAAGTCCCTTGATGTCACCGTTTAGAAAACCGGTATAGTCCGGAACCGGCTCCGGAACCGAGGTCGAATCCTGGGGATCGTAACCGGAAATGGCGTTCATCAGCAGCGCGCAGTCCCGGGTATCTTTGGCGATTGGTCCGATCTGATCCAGGGAAGAGGCAAAAGCAACCAGTCCGAAACGGGATACCCTGCCATAGGTGGGCTTCATTCCCACCACTCCACAGTGAGAAGCCGGCTGTCGAATTGAGCCGCCTGTATCCGATCCCAGAGAACCAAGGCACATATCCGCTGCAACGGCTGCAGCAGACCCGCCGCTGGAGCCTCCGGGAATCCGGGACAGATCCCACGGATTGTGCGTTATTTTGAAGGCTGAATTCTCCGTGGATGATCCCATGGCGAATTCGTCCATATTGACCTTGCCAACCAGGACGGCGCCAGTTGCCTTCAGCTTTTTTATGACCGTGGCATCGTAGGGTGGAATAAAATTTTCCAGAATTCTGGAGGCGCAGGTGGTCCGAACACCCTGGGTGCAGATGAGGTCCTTGATGGCCAGGGGAATGCCTGTCAGCGCAGTACCTTTGCCTTCCGAGAGGGTTTTGTCTGCGATTTCCGCCTGAGCCATGGCCAGTTCATCATTCAGTGTGATAAATGCGCCGACCCTGTCTTCGACAGCATGAATCCGCTCCAGCACCGCCAAAGTCAATTCCTGCGAAGTCAATTCCTGCCGACCAAGCAGAGCCGCTGCATGGCTGATTGTAAGTTCATACAGTTTCATATCTGATTTATCCTATCATCCGATAACCCTTGGAACCAAAAATGTTCCTTCATCTCTTTCCGGCGCATTGGACAGCGCCAGTTCCAGGTCCAGTTGCTTCCTGATTTCATCCTCGCGAAACGCGTTGGTTAAACTTATGGCATGAGAGGTGGGACTGACACCGGTCGTATCCAGACGGTTCAGTGTATCCACATAATCCAGTATGGTTCCGATCTGATGGGAAAATTTATCAACCGCCGCTTCATCCAGCTCAAGACGGGCCAGATGGGCGACATGAATGACATCTTCTTTTGATATTTTCATGATGTTACCTCTAAAAAGATTTAAAAAGCATTGTAGGGACGGCCAAAAGACCAAAATATATTCTGGCTGGCAAACCCGTCCTGGTTCCAAACTCGCCCCCTACTGCCTTACCAGAGATGCATCCATGTTCTCCTGCTTCAACCGGTTCAGCATGACATCCGCCTCTGCTGAACTGGTGAATTTTCCGACAACAACAGTGTACCACACGCCTTTTCCCCGAATCATCTTTGGCGTTTTTGAAGCAGAAATTCCCTTGTTTCGAAGGATTTCTATAAGGATATCCGCAGATTTCTTATCGACCACGGATGTCAGGTGAATGGCAAGCGGCTGAGCAGCTCCAGCTTTAGCCGCCACAAGAGCGTTATCAAAAGCAGGAGTTCGTGGTTTCGGGACCGCTGATGGGACTCTTTCGGGAGCGGCCGGAGATGTTTCCCTGGTTTGAGATGCTTTGCTAAGATCATACATGGATTTAATCCTGGATTCAGGAACCGTGACCGTTTTTGTGAGTTCTGGCGGCGGCTCAATCGTTTCAGGCTTGGCGGCTGTACGAGTATCCGACCTTGCCGGGGGAGAAGTCTGTATCTGTGCAAGCTCATGCTGAACAGGCCGTGGTGTTTCAGCCAGCTTGACCGGCGGCCTTTCCTGTGTCGGCATCTGTAGTGTATTATCCTCAGCTTCCTTTTTAAGCTCCACGGGATATTCCAATCCAGTGTCTGTTACCATATCGGGTTGAGTCTTCCGGCTTTCTGTGAAAATCTTGGCGAGCGCTGTGATTTCAGTTTCAATTTGTTGATAATCAAACAAGGCGGGCGCGGTTCCTCTGCCCACCAAAACACCCAGGAAAAACATCCAGCCGGAAATCAATAAAACAAATCCGATCCATAGCACAGACCTTTGCTGGTGCGGATCATTTTTAGGATGCTGATTTCGTTCATTTTCCAGATGTTGCTTGTTTTTCATTGGTATTAGCAGGTTTTGGTGTTCATAATCAAATAAACCGGTCCTGGGAGCCATCCCTGGATCGCCGCACCCCAGTGCGGCTCTTGTTTTAGCCGCCACAAGAGTGTCGTCATAATTGCCGCACTGGGGTGC
>CAIMCT010000285.1 GCA_903839535.1 uncultured Desulfobacteraceae bacterium | reverse complement strand
AGTCCCGGCATTCCCGTGGGCTATTCGAAGCAAATCCGCCACTGATCGTTCGTCTCGAAAACTTGCGATCATAGAAAAATAATAGCGCGATAATTATACGTTAGGTGATTTCCAACAAAGTAATACCCCATTGCCTGGATCAGATTTTTTCTATGCATTGATCGTCGTTTCGGCCAGGCATTTGTCTGTGTATCGCCGCCGTCAGGCAATAGTAGGGGCGAATCTTGTATTCGCCCTATCGGAAAGGGCGAATACAAGATTCGTCCCTACGAAATAAACCCAACTGGCCGAAACTACGATCAATGCGTATCTTTCTTAAATTCGATCACCCTGTATATGAAAATGATACTTCCCCCTTTGGAAAAGGGGGATCGAGGGGGATTTTTCAGGTTGATAGCCTCTTAAATCCCCCCTGGCCCCCCTTTTTCAAAGGGGGGGAATCCTTTCGATTTTAGTATTTTAGATTAGCGGGCACAAGAGCGTTCGATGAAATTTAAGAATGATACAAAATACTTTTAAACCACGAAACACACGTTATATCCAGTCTATTTTATCAATCAAAATCTATGATTCACTACAGGATTTCACATGGATGAAATTTTCATATCCGGACTGAACGGCTTTTTCCATCCTGATCAGTTCATCATTATTCAGGAAGTCGAAATAAGCCCTGTGCTTTCGGGCTGAAAGTTGGCCATTGTTTTGCGAACATAGTTGAATGAAGAGGTCGATAAGGCGGTCAGGCATGTCAACGATTGCCTGGATTGCTTGTTTGGTATTGTCGTAGCTAACCAGAAAGTCCAGCTCCTCCACCAGCTCATTTTCGATTGTGAGACTGACAAAATCGTACAGAGCCTCTGCCTGAACCGTCATGTCTATGTATCGATACCATCGGCCGGTCTCGCTCTGCACAGTCATCTGGCCAAGATCATCCAGGGCGTACTCGATCAGACTCAACAGCGGGCGCGAGAACGCTTCCAGGGAATGATCGTAAATCGCAGGATTTTTCAGCATGGCGGCGGAAACCGGAAACATGAGACCTTTCGGAATCAATTCGCGCCGAGACAGGATATTGTGAATGAGGAACCGGTGGATACGGCCATTTCCATCTTCGAACGGATGCAGAAAGACGAATCCGTAGGATATCGCTGCGGCATGGACAACGGCTGAAACCATGCTCTCTTTCATCATCCGGTGCGACAGCAGCAGGCCCTCCATTAGATACGGAAGATCAGCAGGTTTTGGACAGATGAAATGGACGCGTTGCTTCTGGCAGGAAAGCGTCTGTCCCACATAGTTCTGATTCTTCCGGTAATCGGGATCGCAAAAGCGGGAATCGATAATGCGGTTCTGCAAGTCAATCAGTAAGGGTTTATCGCAAAAATCCTTGTACTCCGCCATCTTCAGCATGGCGATGAATTTCTCTGTCCGGGAAGCGCCAGGATTGATGTGTTCGATCTCAAAGGAAGACTTGGTCTCCTTGCTGTAAAGATAGCTCAAAGCACGGCGGAGCAGTTCCGTGGGGTAGGCGGTGACAATATCCTCACATCGCTTGCGTAAATCAATCCCCTCCATGATCAGCAGCTTTTCAGTGCGCCTGATGACAGGACAAAAAGAGCGTCCACCAAGAAGATTGTCGAGAACCCGCTGACGCTGAATACGCAGACCGGGTGTGGTGGTGTAATATAGCTCTGGTTCCAGAACTTCTATGTAGTTTCCCATGGTCAAATTTGGCAGTGGGAGATTTTTCCCTGTCATAAATTCAAACAGGAACCATATCTTGCGGGCGTATTTCCCTGTGGGTTTCGAGTTGATGTAACCGAGGATATGGTCTTTTGGGATCGTCTCGAAAAGGGTGGATAGGATGCCGAGGTTGACACCATCATACTTCAGGGCGAATTCAAGATGGTCCCCCGCGCTGTTTCCGGGCCAGTAGGATGAGGGGTAGATGGATTTGACCTGGCCCTCTTGCATGGCTGAACGCAGCGTTCCTGTCGGACTGACCAAGGATGAGTGCCAGTTCGGCATGACATTCAATCGGTACTTTTCAATCAGGAACGCATACCCTGCCAGCCGATTATGTAATGCTTCCGGATTCATCTCATCCCTCAAAAAATAGTTACAAACCATAAAAAATGCGTACCATCTGCGTTAATGCAGGAAATATAGTTATTTTTGTGGCTGATTTCAATAAAATAATTATTCAGGAAGAAAATACCTGGGAAACAACGCCGTGATATCTGTCATGGCCTCCCCAAGGCTATCCATCCCCATGTTTGTCTCCTCGACCCGGCCGTCATCCAGAGTGACGATTCGATCCGCTATGTCGAGAATCCGGTCAATGAGGGCGCGAGCGATGGCCACGCGCTGCTTCCGCCCTCCCGAGAACTCTTCCGGCTTCTTATGGCAGAACCCGTCAGGCCCTACCATACCCAGGTATTGCATAGGTGATTTTGTTTCTTTTCCTTGACATTACTCCTTCTTGTGAGTATTTGGAGACCATGGGAATTCTCTATTTAATTCGACATGGTCAGGCCTCTTTCGGCCAAAAGAATTACGATCGGCTATCGCCTGTGGGAATTCATCAGGCACAGATTCTCGGTGAATATTTGGCAGGCGTTCGATTTGTTTTTCATGAAACTTACTGCGGCGAAATGGAGCGCCAGCGGCATACCGCCAGAGAAGTAATGGCCGGCTTCATGTCAGCAGGACTTGCCTTCCCGTCTCCGGTAGAGCAGGCGGCTTTTGATGAATACGATGCGTTTGCAGTATGGGAGAATCAAACGCGTATAATGATTCAGGAAGAGGTGCTGCTGCTTGATGACATTGCTCGGACACAAACAGATAAACGCAAATTCCAGCAATTATTTGAGCGGGTAGCGATGCGCTGGATTTCCGGAAATCATGATGCTCCTGGCAATATTCGCTGGAGGGATTTTGTTGACCGCGTTTCGGAAGGCATCAGAGCGCTGACCACCCGTCGCGGTTCCGGCCAGCACATTGCCGTTTTTACTTCGTGCGGGCCGATTTCGATCGCCATGCAATTGGCGCTGGGCCTGTCGGACAGCAAGACCATGGAAATATCTTGGCAGGTTATGAACACTTCTGTCAGTCGGTTTTATTTCAATTCCAGCGGAATTTCCCTGGCGGGATTTAACGATATCGCCCATCTGGCCACGAAACAGGATTCGTCATTACTAACATATAGATAAGATAAATAAAATGGCGATGATCTCCCCCGACCCTTATATCATTAATCAGTCCTTTAATCCTTGCGCCCGTTCCGTTGTTGCAATCGCATACATCCGCCCTGCTTCATTCACCAAAGCAGTGGATGTCAACCAGACATCCACGACAGCGCCAGCTTTGGTGATCCGTTGGGTACAATACGGCTCCAGAATTTCCGCCTGGCCAAGATGCAGTACCTTGGCCAGTGCTTCTTCCCGCAGTCCCTCCGGAACTCGGTCACGGACGTTCATCACCAGCGCCTCTGCCTCACACCAGCCATACATTCTCTCCGCTCCGGGGTTCCGGCCAGGATACGGCCATCCAGGTCCTGCACGGTGATGGCATCGCGCGCATCGCGCACGACCACGGCCAGACGGTTCAACCCATTGGCTTTCTGTAGCAACTCCTTCGCCTGCTTCATCTCCGTGATATCGACAAAAGTGATCACTGCGCCTTCAATCACGTTATCAAGCGTTCGGTAGGGATGGATGCGCATCATATAATACTTGCCAGCCGTTGTCTGCACCTCCACATCTTTGGGAATCAGCGTGTTCAGCACCGCCTGTATGTCCGCCACCATTCGGTTGTAGCCGATCAGGTTAGAGACGATGTGGCCCAGTGGCCTTCCCACATCGCTTAAAATCAGGTTGATGATCATGCTGGCGGCGGGGGTAAAGCGCAGAATGCGCTGATGATGATCCACAAAGACGGTGCCAATGCCCGTGCCGGCCAAAAGATTGTTCATGTCGTTGTTGGCATGCGACAGATCCGCCACCTTGGTTTGCAGTTCGTTGTTGACCGTAGCCAGTTCTTCGTTGACCGATTGTAGTTCTTCCTT
>CAIMCT010000284.1 GCA_903839535.1 uncultured Desulfobacteraceae bacterium | reverse complement strand
TCACCCCATATATGAAAATGATACTTCCCCCTTTGGAAAAGGGGGATCGAGGTGGATTTTTCAGGTGGATAGCCTCCTAAATCCCCCCTGACCCCCCTTTTCAAAGGGGGGGAATCTTTTTGATTTTAGTTGTGATTAGCGGGCACAAGAGCGTTCGATGAAATTTAAGAATGATACAGTATCTCCTCATTTTGACTTTTTAGATAAGTGAGTCAGGAACCATAATGGGGCGCTGCAGGATTTTTCGGCTGTGGACCATTTCAAACACTGTGTTGATCTCAGACAGCGGAAAGCATTTGACAAATGGCTTGATTTTTACTTTGTCTGAGAGGACAAGATTTAAAACAGCCGGGTAATATTGGGGAATACAGCCCCAGCTTCCTCTGGCCGAGGCATGAAAGGCCATGAGATTGGACAGCCGGATTTCCACGTTATCCATGGTAAAACCCACAACCGCAAGGGACGCGCCATGAACCAACAGCCCGTAGGCTGTTTTCTGGCCGGCCGCAGTTCCTGATGTTTCAAAGATTTTCCATTCTGTTCGCCTCCGGCCCCGGCTTTTCACAAAATCGGATACGGCCTTGCGCAGATCTTTGAAAGCCAGTTCTCTGGCGTTGAATGTGGCGTCAATGTATGGAGAAATGGCATCCAGTTTGGACTGATCCACATCAATAGCGATGACGGTGGCACCAAATGTTTTGGCAATCTGGGCTCCGAACCCCCCAACCCCGCCCACGCCGATAAAAATGGCGGTGTCCTTGTCGCCGAGACCGGATTCCAAAATAGACTGATAGGGAGTGGTCAGAGCATCGGCGATAACGGATATCTCCGCCAGAGAGACATCCGCCTGTCCAATTGGCTTGCCGTCCGCATTCACTGGAACATCACAAAGCTGCCCTGATGGGACGATAATATGGCTTGCAAAACCGCCCTGAATATCGTTTCCAGGCATTTTCTGCGTTGGGCAGATGTTGCCGAGATCCCTGTCGCAGACATCGCATCCGCCGCATGGCATGACCGCCGGGACAATGACGGCTTTCTGCTTCCAGGCTTCAGCGCCGGGACCGGTGGCTTCAACAAACCCGCTGATTTCATGACCCAGGGTCAGGGGCAGGGGTGTTTTGGTCCGAACCCCATCGTAGTAAAAGCCAAGATCGGTATGGCAAACACCGCATCCGGCCACCCGCAGGAGGACTTCGCCTTGGCCGGGAGTCGGAAGTGAGGATTCAATTTTGGTCATGGGCTTGTTGACTTCTGTCATTTGCCAGGATATCATACTCATATCATTAACGCTCCTTGTAATAGGGGACTGGTTATTTTATACCGGATAATTTCAAACGCCCTTGAATTCCGGACGTTTTCTACCTGCTGTTGATAATCCTTCCAGTGCATCGGCAGTGGCGAAAATCGTGGACAGATTGCCCAGTTCAATTTCAACCGCTTCCGTCATGGATTTTCCATTTTGCTTGTCAATGATTTCAGCGGAAATCTTAAGGGCCAGCGGCGCTTTGAATCCGATGGTTTTCAGTGTTTTTGCTCCACTGTCGGCGGGTATGCTTTCCGGGACTTTTCCTTCCAGCCAGGATGAAACAAGATTCATTGTAAACATGTCAGCAAGCGGTTTGAATCTGCCTGGAAGAGATCTGTATCGGTATTTATCCGGTCTGCCTTCAGAAACCAGCGCTTGAATAGCATCCGGAATATCTGCGGGATCAACCAGCTTCTGTACAATGCCCATATCTTTGGCATCCTGAGCGCTAATGTTAGCGCCGGTGAAGACATAATACTTGGCCAGTTCCGGCCCTACCTGACGGGTCAATCGCAGCATGCCTCCCAAACCAGGATAGATGCCGATGCCGGTTTCCGGGAAGGCCATGGATCCGGCGGATGTGGCCACAATAGCCTGACAGGCCAGCGCCAGTTCGCTGCCGCCGCCAAGCGACAATCCATCCAGAAGGGCGATGGTGAGTTTTGAAGAATTTTCGATTTTCAGAAAAACCTCATGACCTTTTCGCGTAAAATCCACAATATCCGAAATCTGATCCGCCTTGATCTTGTTGACAAAATACCGGATGTCTGCACCAGCCACAAAGGCTTTTCCTGCACCTTGAATCACAATGGCCTTTACATCGGGGCAATTCTCGGCATCGGCAAAGCGGCTGCCGAGCTGGGCTACAACCTGCTCATTCAGCGCATTCATGGCTTCGGGGCGATTCAGGGTAAGAGTTGCGATACCGTCTTTAATCACGACATCCACTAAATTGAATTCAAAAGGTTTCCCCAGTTGTTTCTGTCGTTTGAGAAGTTCGGGGAACTTGAAATCCGGGTATTTTTCGCTGATGGTCCGAACTGCGGTATATGTTTTGTCGATTCCGATCCGGTTCATGATTTCAAATGGGCCAAATGTCCACCTAAGTCCGATTTTTGCGCCGCGATCCGTATCCTCGATGCTGGCGACGCCTTCATCCACCAGGGCCGCAGATACGCCCAGACAGACCCCGTACATCCGATCTGAAACGGCCTGAATCCTGGATTCATCAACGGCGCCATCCAGATTCCAGTTTTCCTTTTTTTCCATCTGCGCCTTTAGTCTGTTGCAGGGTGCATAGAACGGTCCCAACTCATCGCCCAGTGTAGTCGCTGCATGGACGGCAATGGGGATTCCAGTAACGTTCATTAGCTGAAACGGCCCCATACCGATCTTGAAGGCGCGCTTGGAGGCCTCTTCAATGGTCGGAATATCGGCAACGCCTTCTTCAAGCATTCTGACGGCTTCATTAAGAAATGGAACAAAAAAACGGTTTACGGCAAACCCTGGTGCATCTTTGACCAAAATGGCGGTTTTGCCGTGAAGCTTTGCCGCCAGCAAAGATTTTTCGATGGTTTCAGGGCTGGTTCCAGCATGCGGGATCACTTCAAGCAGCCTGTTTTTTGCCGGATGATAAAAATAATGGAGGCCAACAAACCGGTCCGGCCTGGAAATTTGTTCAGCAAATTCCCGAACATAAAAGCTGGATGTATTGGTTGCCAGAATCGTTTTTTCCGAGCATAAGGCATCCAGTTTTTTGAACAGTTCGATTTTAACAGCCTTGTTTTCGAAAACAGCTTCAATGATCAGATCGGCATCACGCACAGCCTCGAAATCGGTTGTAGCCGTGATCCGGGACATGATTTCCGCTACCTTTTCGGGCTTGAACAGTTTGCGCTCCACACCTTCCTGGAGCAGTGTTTTGATATTATTGAGCCCTTTTTGAACAAATTCGTCTTTGGTATCAATCATGACTACAGGGATACCTTCCTGTGCAATCTTTTGGACAATACCGCTGCCCATGTTGCCTGCACCGATTACGCCGATTTTTTTGATCTGTGACATTAATTATGGCCTCCAAGATAATAGAAGATATAGCCGTTCACCGTTCACCTTACCGTTGACAGTGAACGGCCTACACCCATTTTTATTTATTTTTCCATACGGATTTTCGTTTTTCATAAAAACTGGCGATACCTTCAAGGGTATCTTCTGTTTTCATCAGGGTATTGAGAAAAAGGTCGCTGACACTGCCGATGGCTGTGGAGAAATGCATTCCAAGATGCGCTTTGACCGCCTGTTTGTTCAAACGCAGAATCAGGGGGCTGCTGGTCTGGATTTCTCCGACGAGCTTGGCGATTTCTGCATCAAATTGATCATTTTCAACAGCGCGGGTTACAAATCCCATGTCAACCGCCTCATCAGCGGAATAGGTTTTACCGGTGGTGCAGATTTCAATGGCTTTGGCAGGCCCCACCAGTACAGGCAGACGAATGGCCGCATACGGCGGAAAAAATCCCAGTTTGACTTCTGGCTGGCCAAACTTTGCTTTTTTGGCGGCCACCACCACATCGCAGGCAATCGCAACTTCCATTCCGCCGCCGAGGCAAGCGCCGTGAACAGCGGCAATGACCGGAACCGGAATGGCTTCGATAAGTTCAAAAATCCGGTTGAAGGTGTTAATCATAAGTTCCACCAATTCCGGCTTATGATCCCCTACGTCCACGCCCGCACACCAACTGGGGCCTTCTCCCAGAATCACCACGCATTTCAAATCGCTTTCGGCTATCAGGGATTCCAGCGCGGTATTGAGTTCTTGCATCATCGCAATATTGAACACATTGTGTTTGGGCCTGGCAAGTGTCAGACGAGCAACGCCATCGACATAATTAGTCTGGATGGTTTTAGAATCGGTCATGTCTGGTTTCCTTTCTAATTCGCTTAAAGCTCTCTGCGAATGATCATTGCTGTTGTGACCCCACCGCCACCGCAGATGGAAGCGCAAAGCATTTCTTTGCCCATTGTTTTCAACGCATGATAACCAGTGATCAAAATCCGGCATCCGCTGATGCCCGTGGGGTGTCCAAGGGCAATGGCGCCGCCGTGAATGTTGAGTTTGGTGGTATCAAGATTCAAAGTCTGGATGTTGGTTAACACCTGCGCGGCGAAGGCTTCATTGACTTCAAACAAATCCATGTCGCTTAGGGTCATTCCTGCTTTTTTAAGGGCCATAGGAATAACTACTCCGGGTCCTTCTCCCATGGTCGAAGGTTCAACCGCTGCCTGGGCAAAGCTTACAAACGAAAACAGAGGCTTTGCGCCAATGGCTTTCGCCTTTGCCCGGGTGGTAACCACAACGGCGCAGGCTCCATCGCTCATGCCGCAGGAATTGCCAGCAGTAACGCATCCGCCCTTTCGAAAGGCGGAGGGAAGTTTACCCAACTGTCCGGAATTTGCATCGTGGCGGATGGTCTCATCTTTGGCAAAAACACCCGGCACCTCTTTTTTGCTGGCTGCCGGGATTTCAATCGACATGATTTCTTCATCAAACAGGCCTTCTTTCTGAGCGCGTGAAGCTTTCAGATGACTGGATACGGCAAACATATCAAGGTCTTCACGTTTTAGTCCGTATTTTTCAACCAGATTTTCCGCGGTATCTCCCATGCCCTGACCGGTTATGGGGTCTATGGAGTCGCTCCAACCATCTTCGAGGATTTTCGGGCCCATCTTGAACCCTTGCCATCTGGCGCCTTTCAGAAGGTAGGGAATCGTACTCATTGAATCCATACCGCCAGCAACGACGATCTCGCTATCTCCGAGGCGAAGGGCCTGTGTGGCCAGGTGTACGCATTTCATGCCTGACGGGCAGGCCATGTTGATGGTGTTGGTGGAAACGTTAATGGGAATGCCGGCCTTTATGCTGGCAGTTCGGGAAGGATTCGGGCCGTTTCCGGCCTGGCGGCATGAACCATAGATGAGTTCGGACACATCATTTGCCTGAATTCCCGCTCTGCGAATCGCCTCACGGATGGCCGCAGCCCCCAGTTCATACGAGGCTACATCCTTGATAGTACCGCCAAAACGCCCCATTGGGGTTCGTACGGCGCCAATGACAACAATGTCTGATAGTTCAACTGACATGATTCTCTCCTTTTGATGATGTCATGAATCAGGAATTGCGAATAACAGATTATTTTTGATTCGCAATTCCTGATTCTTTATATGTATTGTCCGCCATCAACCTTGATGACTTCGCCGGTAATGTGACGGGCATTGTCCGATGCCAGAAACACGATAACGTTGGCCACATCTTCGGGGGTTCCTACGCGCTTCATGACGATCTCACCCAGAGCAAGATTGACAATTTTGTCATGGGCCTCGGAATCCTTCAGCATGGCGGTTTCAATCAGTCCAGGAGCTACGGCGTTTACATTCACATTGAAGGCGCCCAGCTCCTTGGCCACGGCTTTGGTATATCCGATGATTCCGGCTTTCGAGGCTGAATAATTGGTCTGACCGAATTTTCCGCGAATGCCGTTGATGGACGTGATGTTGACGATTTTCCCGTATTTCTGTTCCTTCAAAAGAGGGGCGACGTGGCGGGTGAAATTGAAATAGCCCTTCAGGTTGACCTCAATCACCTTATCCCACTGATCCTCTGTCATTTTCCAGCAAACCCCGTCCCAGTTCATTCCAGCATTGTTAACCAGGATATCAATACGACCAAAGGCTGCAAGGGTTGTTTTCACCACTTGTTCCGCTTCGGCAAACACGGCGATATCACAGGAAAGGGCAATGGCCTTTCGTCCTTTTTGAATAATTTCGTCTCTGATTTTAAACGCCTCGTCCTCATGTTTCCGGTACAGCAGGCAGACATTGGCTCCTTCAGCAGCCAGCCCCAAGGCTGTGGCAGCCCCTATTCCCTGTGATCCGCCTGTAACCAGCGCATTTTTACCTTCAAGCAGCATAAATCTTTACTCCTTTTAAATTCCCTTCCGGGGTGAGTGGCAATTTGGTAGTTGTTATAATTTTGGTTTTGCAAGAACAGCCGCCATGAATTCGGCATCAAAGGCTGAACTGCCGGCAATCCGCCTTCGGTATTCGATAAAATCAATGGTGTCCTTGCCTGTGATTTTTTTGGTATTAAAGGCATTGAATCCCAGATAGGCTTCGGTGGCCATATTGGCTGCCAGCCAGTGGCGATTGATTACCTTGGCCTGATCCCAGAAGAACTTCTTTTTCAGCCGGATTCCCTCGACGCTTTTGATCAGGCAACCTGGAAACAGGTTGGTGAATGTCCAGATGATTTTGTTCAGTTCTGCATCCAGCTTTTCAAAGCTGATCGGGGCGGTTTTGACATATTCCCTGGCCTGTTTGGCGGCATCGCCGGATTTGAACTCCCCATATACGATTTCGCCATCATCAAGGTACTGATCTGTAATCACAGCAGGATTTCTGACCCATTTATCGCCGTCTTTTATGACCGGAATGCATTTGGAAATAAGCCCTATCTGTTTCATTTTATAGGCGCTCCAGAACTCACAGGAAACACAGTTCCACATGGCCAGCTCCATGGGCAGCATCCAAGGCAGAAAATCGGTGCTGCCACCATCAGGTGCTGATCCATGCCGGGTGCCAGCCTGACCGAATATGGCCAAATCACTGGATATCGTAAGATCGCAGGCCATGCCGATTTCCTGGCCGCCCGCCACCCTCATGCCATTGACCCTGCAGATCGTCGGCTTCTTGCAGCCCAGAATGCCATCCACCATGGCATTGAAAAGATCCATATACAGGCCATATTCATTGGGACGGCCGGAATAGTATTCAGCATATTCCTGGGTATTTCCACCGGTACAGAAAGCTTTGTCACCCATGGCGGTAAACACAGCGGCAATCACTGAACTGTCTGCAGATGCCCGTTGAAAACCGGCGATAACGCTCTTGACCATTTCCGTGGTGTACGAGTTGTACTGGGTGGGGTTGTTCAGGGTAATCCAGGCGGAATAGAGTCCCTCAACGGGTTTTCCGGCTGCATCCAAAACCGGCTTTTTCTCAAACATCACCCCGGGGGCTTTGGATGAAAACTGCGATTCGTTCCATAGAAAATGATCTTTTGTGCCCGATTCTCTTGGCAACCAGCTTAAGTCGGCCATAATTTGTCTCCTTTTTCATGCAATAATGTCTTTGATGTATCTGGATGGCAACCAAACCAGACTTATAATTTAAATACAATGAAGCTACATTACAGCTACGCTGGGTTTTGTCAAGAAAAAACTGGAGAGACGGATAAAAGTTGTTGATGGAATGGGGTTTCGGAGCTATTCCTCGCCATCTCTGGCGACAACGTCGATATCGTTCAGATCACGCCGTTGTCTTCAACGCCAATGATAACGCTCCCCCCATCGCTGTTTGCAAAAACAACTATACTGCGAACTGGCATAATTTTACGTTTTTGATCCCCCACCCCAACCCTCCCCCGCTGGGAGAGGGAGTTTATGAAAAGCGCAGATTATGCCAGTTCGCAGTATATCTCACCGGCAATGCTTTCCAGATTATACTGCGAACTGGCATAATTTTACGTTTTTGATCCCCCACCCCAACCCACCCCCGCTGGGAGAGGGAGTTTATGAAAAGCGCAGATTATGCCAGTTCGCAGTATAAGTTGCGAATAGTGTAACGCTTAAAACCTGTTTTGTGACGAAATATCGATTTCCGTTTCCTTTCTTGCCATTGCCGTTGCAGCCAACGATGGCAAACAGATCATCAACGAAAATCTGCATCTGAGCTACCTGGGCATTCATCTCCTCGGATCCGGCCGCATTTTCCTCGGCACTGGTCGCATTCTGCTGAACCACCCTGTCCATTTCAGCCATGGCATTGTTTACCTGCTCAATTTCCTGCGACTGCTCTTTGGAAGCTGCTGCGATTTCTCCGACAAGCTTGGCGACATTGGAAGCGGTTTTCGCCATTCTCACAAAGTCTTCATTGGTCTTTGAAACCAGCACTGACCCATCTTTCACATTCCTCACGGTCATCTCGATCAGATTGGCTGTATTCTTTGCGGCATCCGCAGCCCTCATGGCCAAATCCTTAGTCAGCACGGTGTTTCGGACTGCACGGGCAATGAGATTGATATTGTCCAGCATGTCATTAGCAGCGACACTTTGACGTTGGAATTCTTCACGATATTGTCAACGGTTTCGTTGACGGTGCTCAGTCTGGTTATGCCGGTGGCAGCGATAATGACCATAAGAACCAGAACCACCCCAAATCCACTATATAATTTCGTCCCTATCTTTGCACTCGACAGTACCATGATGCATCTCCTTCATTGTTATTGTGATCCGTTGCCATACAAGTCAGAGGACAGATGTTTTTTCCGTCATCAGTCATACTCACCTGCCGGACATTACGCGGCGCCATGTGGTACGATTTTGTCTAAACTCAGTCCATCGGCCTGCATGGCTGGAAGACAGACGGTAAATGTGGTTCCGCCCCCCCCACTTGGCTCTTTACAAGCACATTGCCACCATGCTTCTCAACGGCATTCTTTATAACCACAAGCCCGAGGCCGTTTCCCGGGCTCTTGTCGGTGAAGTAGGGTTCAAATATCTTGTTCAGGAGTTCCTCACGAATGCCCCAACCCGTGTCTTCTACGGTGACCTCTACCAATGTCGGACCCGTTGGCTGCGTTACGGTTACCGTCAGAGTTTTGTCAGCCCGGCCGTCCATTGCATCGACTGCGTTTAAAATTAGATTCTTGAAGACCTGTTCGATACCGAATTGATCACCCAGCAATCGCAGTCCTTGCACGCGAATTTTACTTTCCACCTGAACGCCTTTGAGGATAAACATGCCCTGGAACATTCCAAGACAACCTTCCATGAGAGCATCAAGCTCAACAGGCTCGCACTTGCTCTCTTCCATCCGTCCGGCATTCATGATTTCCTTGTTGATGAGACCGATCTGTTTGACCGCGGAGAGTATCTTCTCTGTGTATATCTGCAACCTGTCTGCATTACCCACGTTCATCTGAATCAGCTCCGCAAAACCGCTGATGGACAAGAGAGGATTGTTGATCTGGTGTACGATTTTGGGAAGGATCTGATGCAGATCGCATGATCTGGTGTTCTGGAGCTGATGCAATTTGATTCTTTCGATTTCGACAACCAGTGATCCCGCAAAAATGCTTCCACCAAAATGTCGATGTCTCCCTTTCTTTCTCTCAAGGGTGGCAAATCAAGCCAGGCACCACACAGGCGGTAGAAGATATCTTTCCGGAACAGTCCCTGATCCTGCAATTTATTCAGTTCGACGTATCATTCTTAAATTTCATCGAACGCTCTTGTGTCCGCTAATCTAAAATACTAAAATCGAAAGGATTCCCCCCCTTTGAAAAAGTGGGGCCAGGGGGGATTTAGGAGGTTATCCACCTGAAAAATCCCCCTCGATCCCCC
>CAIMCT010000283.1 GCA_903839535.1 uncultured Desulfobacteraceae bacterium | reverse complement strand
TGAAATGGGAAAAAGGGAAGTATACTGCGAACTGGCATAATATGCGCTTTTCATAAACTCCCTCTCCCAGCGGGGGAGGGTTGGGGTGGGGGATCAAAATCGTAAAATTATGCCGGTTCGCAGTATATTCTCCGAATTGGCACATACTCCAGGCGTTTATGCCGGAACGAAAAAACACATAAAAACAAAAAATTACTTGAGATTAAAAGTGTCTCGGCTTATGTGATGGTTATCTGCAGATAAAGTCTTCGTTCATATCTGTTTGCTCGTAAGCGTTCAGACCCCTCCCCCCAGCGGGGGGAGGTTGGGAGGGGGGAAATGCTGTCATGCCATCCACTTGCCCTCCTCCCGGCCCCCTCCCGCTGGGAGGGGGAGTGAACGGTTACGTTTGCTCTGATCGTGATAAATGATAAGCGATTGAACGTACAAAGGGAGAAACAATAATGATAGGCCTGAAACTCAGAGACGAATTTCTCGGTACTCGCATGCCCGGCACTGCTATCGCACTTCGAACAAGTGATAATCAAGGCGCCGCACAAAAATCTGCTGACCAAATTCTCTCGATTACTTATCCAACAGCCGATGTTCAAACTGCACTGAAGGCTATCAGCACAAAAAGAAGCGGTTGCCCCATTGTTCTTATGGGAGATCGTGGCCGTGGAAAATCTCATATTATGGCAGTAATGCATCATGCAATTCAATCTCCTGCAATTGTTGAAACATGGCTTAGAGATTGGGGTGCAAATATTGGAAGTGCTGAACTGAATAGTTTTGAAATGGTGAAGGGTTATATCCCGATTTCCGAACCTGTTCAAAACCATGAATATTTCCTGCTTTGGGATTTGTTGTTTGACAGACACCCTAAAGGGCAATACTACCGTGGCCAATTTGAGAGCATGGCTAATTCATTTCCTCCACGGACGCTAATGGAAAAAATGTTCGAAGAAAATCCCACCTGTCTAATTCTGGACGAATTTCAAACCTGGTTTACTGGCTTGCCCGACAAGGACCCTAAAACTGGCTTGCTTCTCAAGCAGTACGCATACAACTTTGTGCAGATACTTTCTGAAATTGCAAAAGGTCGCCCGGAGATTCTGATTTTTGCGATTTCAGTTCTGAACAATCAAAACGATGCGTTCGGGCAGGTGCATCGCCAATCGCCTGTAGTTATCGATTTTCGCGGGCCTTCCGCCAAGCAGGATCGCCAGAAATTGCTCCTCCACCGTCTTTTTGAAAACCGGCGCAATATACCTGAATCCGAAATTATTGGTGTGGCTGGAACATATGCGAGCGAGAGATTTCGTTTGGTGCATGCCAATAAATCAGAAGCCGAAAAAGGCCGCGTACAACAAGAAACCTTCTCTTGCTGGCCTTTCAGCCCCGAGTTGCTCGACCTTCTCGAAGATCACATCCTTCTCTCCTCTATGGCGCAAGAAACCAGGGACATGATACATATTTTGGCGCAAGTATTTAAAAGCCGTGGTGATTCAGTACCCTTAATCACTCCGGCCGATTTCTTTGTTGATGGCGATTCCGAAGAGGTGCAAACCCTTGTTGATTCAATTTCTGTTCAAGCCGGCCAAGATAAACTCAGACAGATTGCACAGCGTAACCTTGGATCGGTTCGTGATTCAGGTGTTAACGTCCCCAATGCTCGCGAACTGATAAGCGCTATATGGATACGATCCTTATCGCCGGGTAAAACAGCAGGTGGTACACCCGCAGAGCTACACCTGGATATTACAAGAGGAGCGGCAATTGATGATAATGCATTTCAAGCGGAACTTGCTCTACTCATTGAAAATAGTGTCAACATCCATGGAGATCAGGTACCAGGTGGCCCATTACGGTTTGAGGTTTCCGAAAACCCGAGGTCAAAAGTTCGTGCTTGTGCAAAAAACAACAAGATTTGGAATATTGGAGCTGTTTCAACGGCAGCAATGACGGTGTACCCTGGCAAGGATGTTACACATACAAGAAAAACCTTACTGCATATTTTTGTTCCTGAGACTACCCAGCCTCCAACACATGTGATCGTCCTCGGCTTAAATTGGAAAAATGATCCATGGGGTGAAGTTGATGATAAAGATAAACCCTCCAAATGGGATAGGCCAGTTCTTCTGGTGATTCCGGATCAAATTGGAGAGGACAATGCCAGTTTAAATTCATGCCTCGGAGAATGGTTGGCAACGCATGTTCTAAAGCGCAGGAATACAGTACGATTTTTACTTCCTGCCAAAGACATGCAAGGGATTTATTCGGATGAAGAGCTGATCTATTCCGCCCGCTGCAGCTTCCTCTGCTCACCCGATAGTTGGGGCTCGGATACGGTTTATAAATCATTGCGGCAGGATTTCGACCGTCCATTGCGGGAGGCATTGAAGTCCCGCTTCAACAGGGTGGCTATCTTGCGCAAATGGGATTTCCAGCAACCGCTGAATTGTATTTTCGATATTGAAAAAATTACCAAGCAAGGTGGTGAAATTCCAACGGCCGTCGAGGCAAAGATTCTTTCCGAGTTGTTTGATCACCAGTTGTTTAAGAACCTTGTTCTCGAAAGTGCAAAAGATTCTGATCTTGTAGGTTCCTTAATTGACGAACTTACCGAACCGCCAGCACCCCTTATGGGAGAGGCGATTCCATTTTTAGGTGAAACCAAAACATTCGAAATCATTCTTGGTATTGCAGCAGGCGGTGATATTGTTCTTAATAAAGGCGGCACATGGATTGGACGCCGGGCAGAAGACGCTTCCGATGAAGATTCACTGCGATATATGAAGCTAAACGCTTTTTGTGTCGGCCAGGAAATGCGTAAGATACAGCTTGGTTTGCCGGGTGCTGTAGGTGGGGGGACGGTCACTGTCCCAGATGACCCTTCCCCTTCAGATGACACAGAAACAGAAGCAGAAACAGAAGCAGCCGTAGTCATTCCACCTGGAGCAACCGACAGTGGTAATTCTTTCCCACCTGTAGCACCCATTGACGGTGGAATTATCGGTGGCGCCGGGGAAGGCGAAACCGGATGGATTGCTCCTCCAGATAATCTTCCTACCACCAAAAATAGAAAATCCGTAGAACCAGCTTCAGGCATTAATCTTTCAGGCTGCTTTGAAAGTTGGGGAATTCCTTCCGATCAAACAATTGAAAGTACCCGTATAGAGTTTGCTGGTCTGACGGCCCAGCAGATAAGACAAATCCTTCAACGTATTCCATCAACATTTAAGGCTTCCATGGACATTTCCTACAGAGAAGGAGACCAGAAATGAGTACTGATTGGACTGGTATCATTCTCAATTCCCAAGCTCCGGAAACCGCATGGGCTTCAATATTTTCATCTTTACTGGACTTGGCCAAACAGAGTTCATCGCCCGTAGCACTCCACGATGCGACTGTAATTCCCGACCGTCTGTTGTCAGAGGCTGCATGGGACTTATGGGAATCCTACCCTGAACATGCAGTCAAAATATCTGCAATGCTTAAAGAATGGACAGCCCATGGTTCTAACAAAGCAGTTTTAATTCTTGATGCTTTGTCACTCAGGGAAATGCCTATTCTGTTGAGCGCCGCTGCTGTCAGAGGGGTTAATCCCCTACTCGTAAATGTCGCCGGATCGGAATGCCCATCAACAACAGATCAATTTGCAAAGGCCATCGGGCTTTCTTCCAGGAGTGCTTTAGTCAATGACACAAAGCCTGGAACCTTTTCATTGTTTGGTGGTAATTGCTATACCGATGTTGTTAGTATGCCGTTTGAGGACTGCGCGGTTCCGCCATCACCCAACTTGGTTATCTGGCATTCCTGGCTTGATGACTTGATACACCTCCACAAAAAATTACCTGATCAGATTGCAAGCTGTGCATCCAAAACCTTGCAGGGGGATGGTTTCTGGGATTTTGTGAGTAAACTTCGTCAAGGGCGACGTCTGGTTATAACATCCGATCATGGATATGCTGTGTGCAAAAGATTTTCATCACAGATCGTCGATCCTGAGGCTATCAAAATCTTCAGAGAAACCTTCGGCGCTTCCCGATACAAACCCGTTTCAGAACCATGGCGGAAAAGATTCATGCCTCCGCTTGTTATGTCCCATAACAAGCATCACATTGTCGTGGGACAAAGAAAATGGAAGGTTCAAAGTGGATTTCCTGATGTCGATCACGGTGGAATGACCCTTCTGGAGGTTGCTGTTCCTTATATGGAGTTGCCCGCATTATGAGCTTTAAAATAGTTAACGAACAAAAGGCATTGAAGGGGATACCATTATCCGAAGCAGCAGAAGAAAAACAAAATTATAGAGCCCGTACATCGAAAACTGCTAATCATACTGGATTACTGCCTGATAATCTGGGTAAAGCAATACGGCTGCGCGTTCCAGATTTCTCTGATCCAAATCGCAAATTAACCTGTCTTGAAGCGGACTTTCCAATCGCTCAAATAAATGCGCTGTCGAACCTTGAAGGCAACGCCGGCAAGCCAATTTATCAGATGTCAAAGTGGTGGGCGCGTCGCCGTTCGAGTGTCTTTCGTTCGATGCTGATTGCAGCGGCTACAGAAGCGCCTGATGATCCCAATGAAGCATCGAAGCTGGTATGGGATCATTATTACTGCAACCATCAAAAAGCAGGGTCCTTTAAAAAATTACGTGTGCTGGACTGCTTTATGGGCGGCGGTACTACTCTGGTTGAAGGCTCACGATTGGGCATGCAGATGACGGGAGTTGACTTAAACCCTGTGGCCTGGTTTGTGGTGAAAAATGAATTGGCATGCAGTGATCCGGAACAAGTGAAGGCGCTTTTTGACTATATCGAAAGCCAGGTTAAACCGCAGATCCAGCCGTTTTATACCACCACCTGCCCAAGAGGCCATAAAGGGCGATGGATTGATGTACAGAGCGGAGAAACAGTCGAAATCGAGCCGATGGATTTGTCGCCCGAACAACGACCCCGCTACCGCTGGGAAGGGCCGGAAGTCATTTACACTTTCTGGGCCAAGCATGGACCCTGTCAGGCCAAAGGTTGCGGGCATCGTACGCCGATATTCCGCACCCCCGTAATCGCCGAGAAAAACCTCTCCGCCAATTTTGTCGAGCTTACCTGTCCGAATTGCGCCACAAATTTTCATGCGGAGCTTGGGGAAACCCGAATGGCTCCCGGTGCTGAACGTGTTGTAATAGACGAGGACATTCCATTTGCCGAGCTTAGCCAGTTATTTGCCAAGCTGCTTAATGACTATGACAAAGGAACAGCTAAGGATACTTTCGAGCGGTGTCTCAAACTGAAAGAAATGGTGGCCGCCGAAAAAGGTCTATTATGTCCAGAATGCGGTACCTTTTCGGGGGAAAAAATAGCAGATGTCCTTGAGCATGACAGCGATCCTTCCGTAAAAAATTCAGAGAAAAAAAAGAAAGCATTCAAAATTCAGAAGAAAAAAATACAGATGTACCTGCTTATTCACCCCAAATGGATGCAGGGCGCTTCCGGTTTTGATGGTGAGAATGAATTGGGCGGCTGGGCTGGCGCACCTGTTAAGGCTACGACGGAATGGTTTGAAAATCGGCTCGATAATCTATCCGTCGTTGAAGTTCGGAGTAAATCGCTTCCGGATGTGTTTACGACTGCTGATGGTACCGTTATTAAAACAAATCAAGGCAGCGTACCGCGTCAAGCTCACTTTACCTGCGCTGCTTGCGGTCGTGAAGGTAACACACTGGGATCCGTTCGATCTACCTGTCATACCGCTCCAACCGCAGCCTACACCCTGCAATGCCATTGCCCCCAGTGCGATGCCGAGGGCTATACCTATGGCGGCCGTTATTTCAAAGCTCCGGTCGAATATGACATCAAACGATTCAATGCCACAGAAACGGAATGGACCAGCCGTGCGGACATGGATTTAGCGGAATACTGGCCACGACAGATATGCTGGGATGCCTACATGATGCGAGCCAACGGCGGCGTTAATGATGGTTGGGGCTATACCCATTGGTGGAAGATGTTCAACCCCCGCCAACTTTTGGTACACACCCAACTTCTCAAAGCTATCACTGAGGCTCCTGAAGAAGCCTGGCCGATGGATGTACAAGAACAGGCATTGGGGGCATTTCAGCAGTATCTGCGGAACCAGAATATGTTTTGCTTCTGGGATATCGGCTACGACAAAATAGTTCCAATGATGTCGAACGCCAATTACCACCCAAAAAGCTTGGTAATCGAAAACTGTGTCTTCAACTCTCTCGGCAGAGGCAACTGGCAATCGTGCAACGCCAATGCACTGAGCGGGATTGAATGGGCTATTAACCCTTGGGACTGTTTGTTGTTACCTGAAACCGAAAAAGCAAAAAGTCTGCGTATTGAATTATGTGATCCTCTCATTCCTGGCAACGAGTCCTATTGCGCGTCTTCTACTGACCTTTCAATGCTTGGCGACGAGCAGTTCGATTTAGTGATTACCGATCCACCGTTCGGCAATAATCTGTTCTATGCCGATCTGGCAGACTTCTTTTATGTCTGGCTCAGGCTTCCCTTGTGCAAATGGTATGCTGATTTACCCGAGGCAGCTTACTTTCAGCCGGAGCGCACCCCTCACAGCATGGAAGCTGTGGACAATTCAGTGGAACACCCTGACGACCGAGAGGATTACGAAAAAGACATGTTCGTCGAACCGAAACAATTGAACCGGATTCGAGAGCTTACTGTGGATACGACTCTCGTCGAGAAAGACCCAAACCCGCTCTACCGCCCGCAGCCTTCCAGCGACTTTTATAGCCAGACTTTGTCCGCCATCTGGGCTGAGGCAGGCCGCCACCTCAAGGATGGCGGAACCATGGCTTTTACCTTCCACCACAACGAAGACAGCGCTTGGGTAGATGTTTTGATGGCGCTTTTTAACGCTGGTTATGTGCTGGTGGCGACCTATCCCATCCGAAGCGATGAGACCAAGGGTGATGCAGGGGCTTTCGGTAGTCGAAAAATTGAGTACGACATTATCCATGTCTGCCGCAAACGCATTTCTACACCCGAACCAGTAAGCTGGGCCCGAATGCGCCGTTGGGTAAAAGACGAGGCCAAGCGGCTTAAAGAACTCCTGGAACACACCCACGGCAAAACCCTTCCCGAATCTGATTTAAGAGTGATTCTGCGCGGCAAGTCCCTTGAATTCTACTCTCGCCATTACGGCCATGTGTTAAGCGGTGATGGTCAAATTCTGGATGTGCGCGACGCGCTTCTCGGTATTAACCAGCTTTTGGACGACTTGCTCGAAGACAACACCCAAACTGGTGGATTACGCCCTCCGGAGAGCGCCGAACCAACAAGCCGCCTTTATTTGCGTTTATTCAAACATCGCACCGAAATGGACCGCGATGAATTGCACAAAACCCTTCGCGGCACCGGGATTTCACAGGGAGATTTCGAAGCGCGGGGCTGGATACGCGTTGTTGGTAGAGCCGTTCACATCATCCCGTTTAAAGAACGATTTGCCTATTTTACCGAACGAGGCCGCAATCGCAAAGTGATCAAGACCGATCTGGATCAGGCACATTTTCTAATCGGTGCAGCTTATCCCAATTCCGGACTCAAGATAGACGCAGAGTTGAATAATTTAAACTTCCGCATCAAGAAATCAGTGGATGAAATACTTAGATGGTATGCGGAAGTAGATCATGATGCAGTCAATCGTTTAGCGGCAAAAACAGCCGCGCAATTGGTCGAACATTGGCGTACTAACAAAGGCAAAAAACCGGAGACCAAGCAGTTATCGCTCTTTGAAATGCTGGAGGAGGCTGATTGATGGAAACAATTTCTAATACCGTATGGCAGCGAAAAGGCTCGTGCATTATTTTTGATCAGAAAAGTATGGGGCCATTCATCGCGGATGACTCGGTTATCTCTTTGAGACAAATGCTTTCATGGACAAAAGGTCTGCCGGAGAATCCGCCAGTACCAGGGAAAACGATTCTTATTTCCGGTCTGGAAACTATTGTTGAAACAATGGAGACTCAGGAAGCTGAAGAGTTTCTTTCCCGCCGAATCCGTCCGCTGATAATTGATATTCAGTACCGTTGGAACAATTGTGGTATAATCTTCGGTTTTTCTGCACAGCGAGATGTCTTTAAGGAAACGTCACTGGAAGAAGAAGTGCTGTTTCATCGCCGGGACAAAAGGCAGGTACGCCTCTCCGAAGGGCTCTGGGATGGAAGCGCTTCAATCAGTATGAAACGCATTGCTCGTGAAGGAGACAAACCGGAATCAGAAATAATTATAGGCTACTATGTCTCTCGAATCTCATAAATTACAGCCTGGCCTTAAAATAAATCATCCCGAACTTGGCGAAGGTGTTGTTGTTGGCATAGAACAAACTGGATATGCTACAGTCTTTTTCCGTAGCGTCGGTGAGCGACAGGTTCCAGTTGATTCTTTACAAACAAAAGCAGACCTTTTTGATCAGATTGTTCAGGCCATGGTGCCAGTGACACCTCATGGAATAGACCGTCTCTGGCTGGCCTTGGAAGCAGAAAAGATTCCCTTGATGGAAAGCGCTGCTACATTGACATCCGCCAAAGTTGACCTGCTGCCACATCAGGTTGTTCTGGTTCATCGAATAGCAAATGCAAGGCCAAAACGGTTTCTGATTGCAGATGAAGTGGGTTTGGGTAAAACGATAGAAGCCGCCCTTGTTCTCAGAGAACTGGCGTCAAGAGGAGAATTGCAGCGAGCAATGATGATTGTTCCGGCCGGTTTGGTGGAAAACTGGCGCAGGGAACTAAATGATGTCTTCAATCTTAATTTTGAGGTATTTGGTAGCGAAGGGGATGTGACGGATCGCAAATCCAATGCCTTTGCCAAGCACAACCGGCTGATTGCTTCGGTTGATACCTTGAAGCGTCCGTCAAGAATAAAAAAAATACTCGAAGCACCACCCTGGGATCTGGTTGTTTTTGATGAAGCTCATCATCTTAGCGTCTATCGTAACGGCAGCAAAGTAAAAAAAACGGAGAATTTCAAACTTGCCGAGGCTATTCGTGACCACTGCCGTGATTTGATTCTGATGTCCGCCACTCCACATCAGGGTAATCATTTCCGGTTTTGGGGTTTGATCAATCTTTTAAATCCAAACCTTTTTACAGACTATGGGGACATGCTGAACAATCGGCACCGTTTAAACGCTGTTGTTATCCGGCGCACCAAAGCAGACGCCTGTGCGCAGGATGGCAGTCCTCTTTTTCTCCGTCGCGTCGTTCACACCGAAAGCTTCAACCTTTCTGAAAACGAAAAGATTTTTTACGATGCATTACTCGATTACCTTCGTGATGGTTATAATCTTGCCGCTCAACAAGGAGGTAAAGGTCGCGCACTTGGCTTTGTTATGACTATTTTCCAAAAAATCGCCGCCAGTAGTTTTGCTGCAATTCACTCGACTTTAAGACGTCGTTTACTAATGCTTACAATTCAGGATGGAATAGTCCGGGATGAGCTGCTTGATGTCGATGGACGCAATCAGATGTTCGCTGAAGCCAGACAGATTATCCATGAAATACATGCTTTGCCGCTGGATCAAATCGGCATGGCTCAAGCAGATCATATACTGGCCGATTCAAAATACCAGTTATTGAAAAAACGCAACGAGGCTGAATCATATCTGAAAAACGCTGACAGTTATTCCGATTCAGAATATGCCGCCGGCGCTGGAGAAGAATCCGCAGCCATGCTGGTATCAATCGCTCTGCCGGAAGAACGTCAGCGTATTACCGGTTTGCTGTCTCATTTTCCCGATGGTATTGAGTCCAAAACAAACATACTTGTCCAGGCATTGCATCAGATTTGGCGACAAAACCCTGATGAAAAAATTGTTATTTTTGCTACTTATTTAGGAACCGTTGAAGCTATCAAAAAACAACTTGATGCGGTGTTTCCAGCTAAGGGTGTTGATGCGCTCAAGGGAGGGGATCACGGTGCTAAAACTGCAGTACAAAAGAGATTCCGTCGTAAAGATGGCCCTAATATTCTAATATGTACGGCTGCTGGTCGGGAAGGTATAAATTTACAGTTTGCGCGTATTCTTTTTAATTACGATCTGCCATGGAACCCGATGGATCTGGAACAACGTATTGGACGTATTCATCGGTATGGCCAGATATCAACATCACAGGTTTATAATCTTGTCGCCGCCGATACAATTGAAGGCAGCATTTTCCTGCTTCTTGAGGAGAAGTTGGACGAAATAGCTAAAACATTGGGAAAGGTGGATGAACAGGGCCAAATTGCCGAGGACTTAAGAATCCAGGTTTTGGGTCAACTGGGAAGCACCTTGAGCTATGATCGTCTGTATCAGGAAGCCATCAGTGACCCAACCCTGAAAAGAACACGGCAAGAGATTGAAGTCGCCATGGAAAATGCCAATAAAGCCAGAATTTTTGTTTTTGAACTGTTTCAAGAATTGGATCGTTTCAATCTTGGCGATTACAAAAAATTTGATGATCAAGGCCTTGGCATGAAACGATTAGTCGATTTCGTTGCAAGAGCTTCACGGATATCTGATTGGAAATTCATAAAAAAATATGATTCAACATGGGAGCTTGTTAGAAAAGATGAACCACCCTTGCTATTCACAACAGATCGGGATATTGCTCTACAGGACGAGAAATTGCAGATTCTTGGTCTCGAACATCCTGTTATCAGCAAAATGTTACGCCAATATGCCGACTCTGAAGCAAGATTTCGTGCTATTACTGGCAAAATAAAAGGAATTGCCGGAAGTGGATTGCTAACCCTATGGAAAGTCAATGTACAGGGGAAGGATGGACAGACAAACCTTAACATCGTTAAAATTGGTCTAAGTGAAGATGGTTCCCGCGCAGCATGGCTTGAACGTATTGAGGATAATTTATTAAACATGGATGCGCCGAAATCCAAAACATCAGCGGACTGGCGATTGCTTGCGACCAATATGAAGCAACGACTACTGGAATTTCTTCATAGAGAATTGATCTTCACCGGCAATATTAACGAAGAAATGTCTTACATGGCGGTTCCTCTTGCCATCGTTGGTATTGAAACATGAATGCGATTTTCGCACTTCACGTGTTACAACGGAAGATGGGAACTGACACTGAGAAAGGATGGTGAGTCCATGAAGCTGGCGGATAATGAAGAACAGGCATTGAAACGATTGCGAGTAGAACTGTTTGCAAGATGTCCGATTATTGATATTCGCCTCTATGGCTCGAAAGTAAGAGGAGATGGAAAACAGGACTCAGATATCGATGTCATGGTAGAAATTCCTGAGTATGACCGGGTGATGGTAGCAGATATTGACGACATCGTCTATCGGATCAATCTGGAGCATGATGTTATTATTTCCGCTCTGGTTTTTGGAAAGGATGAAATAGAAGAGGGGCCAATGTCGGAATCCCCGATTTATAAAGTCATCCAGAGGGAAGGTGTGCCATTATGAGCATCGGGCATATTTGAATAACCGTGCTGAACACCATGTCGAAAAGCAGGAATGGAATACATAGACGGGAAAAAATGAAATGATCATGGTATATAATCTGTTATGGATATTCGGAAGTTTTCTGGCGATTCCCTGGCTAATTTGTTCAGCAATCGTCTCCCGAAAACGGCGGAAAACCGTGCTTCAGCGCCTGGGAATCGCAGTTACCCCTATGCTGCATAATCTGAAAGCAGCCTCTTTTGACCTTCAGCCCCTGTGGGTTCACGCCCTGTCTGTGGGGGAGGTTTTATCCGCCGTGTCTCTTGCCAGAGTACTCAAACAGAAATATCCGGGCCGTCCGGTTGTATTTTCTGCTTCAACCCTTACGGGATATGAAACCGCTTCGCGTATTCTCCAGAAGGATGTGGATGCGGTGTTTTATTTTCCATTCGACCTGATATTTTCCGTCCGCTCCGTGATTAACAGGATTCATCCCGCCCTGGTCGTTATTGTTGAAACAGACATCTGGCCCAATTTTTTGTTTGAGATGAAACGACGTTTTATTCCAGTCATTCTGGTAAACGCCAGGCTTTCAGACCGTTCGTATTCAGGATATCGGCGTTTTTCAAGATGGACTTCTCCCGTATTTCGGTGTTTTTCTTTCGTCTGCGCCCAGAGCGGGGAAGATGCCCGCCGGTTTATAGGTCTGGGTCTTCCCGCTGACAAGGTGACGATTGCCGGCAACCTGAAATATGATTCGCCCCCGGATCTGGCTTCTGAAAATGCAATCAGCTATCTGCGGCTAATTCTTTCTGGAATGACCCATAAGCAATGTCTGGTTGCTGGCAGCACGCACCCCGGCGAGGAAGCCATCCTCCTTAAAGCCTTTTCCCGGTTGAAGACCGAAATTCCGGCTCTTCACCTCATCATTGCACCCAGAGATATTGACCGAGCGAACGAGATTTGCAACCTGGCGGTTTCGACTGGATTGACAGTGGAACTGCTGACACAGATGGAGCGCTCACCGTCACTGTATCCGCCCAATGATGTGGTCGTTGTGAATACCATCGGCCAGCTCAGGGCCCTATACTCGCTTTCTACTGTATCCTTTGTTGGAGGCAGCTTGATCAATTTCGGTGGCCATAATCCGCTGGAGCCCGCAGCTTTTGCAAAACCGATTTTATTTGGTCCCTACACCGGCGATGTTGCGGAAAGCTGCAATCGCTTGCTGGCCTTGGGCGGAGCCCAAGTAGTTCATGATGCCAGCGAACTGTTTCACGCGGCCCTGACTCTGCTCAAAAATCCCGAACGCGCTCAGGCCATGGGCGAAAATGCTTTTAAAATCTTACAGGAGAATCAGGGAGCATTAGAAAAAACCCTGATCTTCATCGGGCGGTTTGTGGATGGTTTCGGCAATATAAGACGACTATCTACATGAGCTGATACGGACCGGCTGCTCCAGTAATAGCAGTCCCAAAGCTCTCATGCCGCCTTTTTAATAGCCTCCCAACCGATACAGGCCAATTGTACTGTTTTGGGGATAGGTCTGGAACCGGAACGATAATGGGCAATCATGCGACGTGTTAGGTGATTCCCAACAAAGAATACCCCATTGTATGATTCAGATTTTTTCTATGCCTTGATCATCGTTTCGGCAGGCATTTATCCGTATATCGCCGCCATCAGGCAATAGTAGGGGCGAATCTTGTATTCGCCCTATCGAAAGGGCGAATACAAGATTCGCC
>CAIMCT010000282.1 GCA_903839535.1 uncultured Desulfobacteraceae bacterium | reverse complement strand
ATTGATGAAAAGACCGGGATTTATGACTTGCAGGTTAAAAATCCCAAATGCCCGCAGCCGAATGAGTCCGAGTTCAGAATCCTTGAAAGCCACAGGGTCCCGTGTTCCCCATTTGAGGTTGGTGAACGTTTTCAGATTGACAAAATACACGGATTAATGGTGACTGTGGACGGCTATGGACGGGGACCTTCGGCGAAATGCTGAATCACACAAAGCAAAAGCCCATCTTCAAGGAATACGGTCACCGTCTGATCACGAAATACATTGCTGATCCCCCGTGTTGCGCTGAAATGAAGGGTTTCTCCGCTCAGCGGATACTCCAGGCCGGTAACACAGACATTCTGGGCATCCGTCTTCAAAGGAATCAGGGAAAGCAGATCGCCGACATTGCCTTCAAATCGCAACGTTTCCCCTGACTGAATAAGAGAGATTTCCTGCATTCCATCCAGAATTCGGACCCGGCGACCGATAAGCTCCGGTGCGGCCAGAAGCATGATATTTGCAATGGTCATGTCCCACCTGGCACCCAGGGCGGCCAGCAGCACAATGTCGTCGGCACCCAGTCTTCCGGCGAAATGCAGAGCAAGCTCCATATCTGTGTGGTCTTTGCGCGCCGGATAACGGGAAATTGGGATTCCGGACCGAGTGACGGCATCAATTTCTTCAGGGGACAGAGAATCCATATCCCCTATGAGAATACAGGGGCGCAGGTTCAGTTCCAGGCAGTGGCGCAAACCGCCATCAACGGCAATGATGATATCTTCAGGGAAAATGACAGGGCGTAAGCCGCCGATAATACCATTGGCGATAATAACAGCGCGCATGAAACCCTTTCTTTACAGCCCAAGTATCTGTTCTATCTCCTTGAGGCTGGTAATGTGGAAATCGGATCGCAGGGAAGGGTTTTTATACGCAACCAGAATGGCTCCGGCTGCTTCTGCGGCGATCTGATCCACTTCGGAATCACCGACATAAAGCAGTTGATCCGGTTCAATACCAAAATGGTGCAGGATTTTGTTCAAGATGTCTGGATGGGGTTTGGGATGGTCAACATCCCAGGCGCTGACTACAAGGTCAAAGAGATCAACCAAGCCGTGACCCTCCACTACCCTTTGAATGGTGTTGGTCCGATTGGTTGCAATCGCCGTTGGGTATGTGGGCCGCAGCCTGTGAAGCAGGGGTATAAGATACGGTTCTATTTCCATTTTTTCCAGAAACGGAAGATAAGGCATAAGCTTGCGATAGGCGTTGGCTTCGAGGGCTTCTGCCTCATTCCGGAAAAGATAGAAAATGGCCTCATCTGCGGTATGTGCATGAACAAATGCAAACTGTTCGGGCATCAGGTCCGGTTTGTTCATATACCGCAGAATCTGGTTATAATACTCTTTGTTGACGGTTTCGGTGTCGAACATGACCCCGTCGCAGTCAAAGGCGACTACCTGAATGTGTTTCATTATCGCCTGTTATTCTGTTTTCTTGGCGGCTTCAAGTATCTGCCCATACACGCTGATCTGAATTTCCGGCTTGACCGAACTGCTGGTCTTTAGCGTAACGATATCGTAATAGCGTCCGGGATCTTTTTTAAGGTTCTCGACAGTGATAATGTAGTTCGTTTTGTCGTTTTCCTGTTTTTCTTCGATTTTGGCCTGAATATCGGTTCCATTTTTCGGCTTGGTTTCCAAAACCTTGAATGGATACTTGGGATCAGGTGTAATGGTTACAGTTCCGATGATGGGCTCGCCAGCGTTTCCTCGCAGAATCAGTTTATTTGGCGTGATGTTCGCAAACGCCTCAACGTTGCCGACGATCTCAATCGACACATTGGGCTGTTTTGCAGCGCTGGTCTCAACCTGAATAGTTTTTTTCAATAAGGTTCCACCATATCCGCTGGTGTTAACTTTGATGGTAATCTTTCCCTCGCCGCCGGCGGGGATCTGTCTCGTATAAGAGACTGCAGTGCATCCTCAGCCAGTTTTGACGTTCAGAACGGATAACTCTTCGGTTCCTTTATTCAGGATGACAAAATCATGAACAACTTCCGTGCCTTCTACAACCGGTTGAAAGGTAAATTGCGTTTCCGGCACGACATACGAAAGATTCTCATCCACCTTGTCCTCAGCGCCGGATGCAATGGGAAGCACCACAAGACACAACACCAAAAACCACTTGACATAAGCATTTAATTTCATAAGTTAATTCTCCAATAAATCGAAAAAAGACAGTCCCTCATCAACAACAGACAAAACATAATCCGTTGACAATTTATGCTCCATTTTTAAGAATGTCAAGGTGGTTGTTCCTTCCTGGGCCAGAAGAGAAACGTCGACCGGTGAACGGTCAACGGTTTTGATTGCGTGGTATTGAAAAAAGCATTTACAGAATCATCAAGATATGATTATCACATAACAATATCTTTTAACTCATGCGATAGGTGGAAAAACCATGCTGGAGCATTTCAAAGATTTTCGACAAAGCCTGTTTTACCGGTTGATTTTCATGATGGGTCTGACTCTGTTTGTCAGCTTTTCTATATATGCATATTTTAACATCAAATACCAGAAAGATAAGGCTGTAAAAGACATCGTGGTATGGACGGACCGACTGAGTGAAACCATCAAGCTGGGAACCCACTATGCCATGATGTTAAACGCCAGGGAAAACATCAACCAGAGCATCCGGAACATGGGTAAACAGGAAACGATTGAGCATATCCGAATTTATAACAAAGAAGGAGAAATCAAGTTTTCAGACTCATCGGGTGAGGTTGGACAAAAAACCAATATCAAGGCGGAAGCCTGCTTTATTTGCCATAAAACGGAGCCGCCACAAGCCAATCTTGATCTGTCTGAACGGATACGAATTATTGACGATCAAAAGGGATACCGCCAGATTGGCGTGATTACACCCATCCGAAATGAAATTAATTGCTCTACCGATATCTGCCATGTTCATCCCCAGGACAAAATGATTCTGGGCGCACTGGATGTGGTTGTTTCAATGAAGGAAACCGATGATGAAATCGTGTTTTTCGAGGAAGGGATCATTGCCCTGGTCAGTTTTATTTTTACTGTGACTTCCGCAGTCATTTTTGTTTTTATCGTAAGATTCATTAAGCTGCCGATTCAAAAACTCATTGATGGAACGCTCATGATCGCCAAGGGACAATATCAGGCCAGAATTGATATCAGATCGAAGGATGAGCTGGGCCAGCTCGCAACTGCATTTAATAAAATGGGGAAAAAAATCAGCGAAAAACGAAGCGAATTGAGTAAACAGCGAAATGAGTATCAAAAACTTTTTGAACAGGTACCATGTATCATTTCGGTTCAGAACAGGGACTACAGGCTGATACGGTACAATCGGGAATTTTCAGATCGTTTTGATCCCAAACCTGGGGATTATTGTTTTTCGGCCTACAAGGGACGTACCGAAAAATGCAGTATATGTCCGGTGGAGAAGACGTTTGAAGACGGTCTTTCTCATTACAGTGAAGAAACAGGGTTGAACAAGGACGGGACACGAGCATACTGGATTGTTCGGACATCGCCCATCCGTGATGATGACGGGAATATCGTCGCAGCAATGGAGCTAAGCATTGATATTTCCCGAAGCAAGCAACTGGAGGAAAAACTGGCGGAATCTGAAAAACAGTGTTACGCCGTCTTTAATAATATTCCCAATCCCGTATTTGTTCTGGATATAAATACACTGGCGATACTTGACTGCAACCAAAGCGTCAAATCAGTGTATGGATACGCCAAAAATGAAGTCTTGTTAAAATCGTTTCTGGAATTGTTTTCTGAAGAAGAACGAGAATATTATGCGTTTAAACTTCAGACATCATCCGTCTTGAACCGCGTCAAACACATCCACAAAACAGGCAAAGTCCTCTTCGTGAATATCCGGATTTCTCCTGCGGAATATCACGGGAAAAAGGTTCTGCTGCTGGCTACCGGCGATGACACCAAACGGCTTGAAGCGGAACAGCAGATCATTCAGGCCAGCAAGATGGCGACCCTGGGGGAGATGGCGACCGGGATAGCACATGAGCTTAATCAACCGCTTTCGGTCATCAAAACCGCCAGCAGCTTTTTTATGAAAAAAATTAATCGCAAAGAGCCTATCAAAGAAGAAATCCTCTATACATTGGCTCAGGAAATCGACAGTCATGTGGATCGGGCCACAAGGATCATCAACCACATGCGGCTGTTTGGCCGAAAATCAGACATGAACCTGGAAAAAATTCAGGTAAACGACGTTCTTAGAAATGCTTTTGAAATATTCAGCCAGCAACTCAAGGTCAGGGGGATTGCTGTGGTATGGGACCTCCATCAGGACATTCCGCTGATTCTGGCTGATCCCGGTCGCCTGGAACAGGTATTTATCAACCTTCTCCTGAACGCCAGAGATGCTATTGAAGAAAATACCGACGATCTTGTGCCGGCTACTCTTAATATCGCCAAGGATATGAGGCGAATCACCCTGAAAACTACTGCCGATGACAAGCAAGTTACGATAACTGTCAGTGATACCGGCATCGGAATTCCTTCGGAAAAACTTGAAAAAATTTTCGAGCCGTTCTTTACCACAAAAAAAGTTGGAAAGGGCACTGGTCTGGGTCTGTCCATCAGTTACAGCTTTATCAAGGAATGCCAAGGAGATATTCGTGCTGTTAACAATGAAGACAGGGGATCGACCTTTATCATTTCCTTTCCTATAGCATCGGACACATAAATGAGGCAGGCAAAATGAATCGCACAGTTATGATTGTCGATGATGAGGCGGGAATTCGCGTTGTTCTGGGCATTGCCCTTGCGGATATGGGGTATATCGTTCATTCGGCGGAAACCGGTGAACAGGCCCTTGAATTGTTTCGCATAACCCGCCCTGCCATAGTTCTGACAGATATCAAAATGCCGGGCATGGGCGGTATCGAACTGCTTCAGGCGATAAAGCGTGAAAGCCCGGATGTCGAAGTGATAATGATGACCGGGCATGGAGATATGAATCTGGCTGTCAGAAGCCTGAAATACGATGCCACGGATTTTGTGACCAAACCCATCAGTGACGAAGCTCTTGAGGTTGCCATTAAACGGGCTCAGGATCGTATCGCAATTCGAAAACAACTCAGGGACTATACCGAAAATCTGGAACTTCTGGTACGCGAAAAAACTCAGAAACTGATAGAAGCCGAAAGGCTGGCAGCCTTTGGCGAGGCCATTGCGGGGATTTCACATTCAATAAAGAATATCGCCAGTGGGCTGAAAGGAGGGGCATTTGTTCTGGAAAAAGGGATTGAGCTTCATAACGATCAGTACCTTTACCAGGGATGGACAATGGTCAAGGGAAATGTAGAAAAAATCGCCAACCTCTCAATGGATCTGCTCAATTATGGAAAGTCTTCTGAAATCCATTGCAGGGTTTGCGACCCAAATCTGCCGGCAAGGGAGATTATCGAATTGTTGACGCCTCTGGCCGAAGCATCGGGGGTTCTGCTTGACGCCGTTTTTTCAACTGCGTTCTTGTCCATCTGCCTTGATCCGGATGCCATTCACCAGTGTCTGAACAATCTGGTTGCAAACGCCATTGACGCCTGTGCGGAAAAATCCGCGCCGGACAGCCCCGGAACAGTCACCCTTCGCACTCTTCGGACAGACGGCTGGGGGGTTGAGTATCAGGTAGAAGATAACGGATGCGGAATGGATGAAGATACCTGCCGAAAACTCTTTCAGAGCTTTTTCAGCACCAAAGGCAGCAAAGGCGCCGGCATTGGTCTGATGACAACAAAAAAAATCGTTGAAAAGCATCATGGAGACATTTTGGTGAAATCCACATTGGGAAAAGGAACAACATT
Organism: uncultured Desulfobacteraceae bacterium; assembly: GCA_903839535.1. Lineage (GTDB taxonomy): Bacteria > Desulfobacterota > Desulfobacteria > Desulfobacterales > Desulfatirhabdiaceae > RAAP-1. Next base: position 5,661 of record CAIMCT010000282.1, on the reverse strand, counting down.
TATCATGCGATTGCCGGAATCTCCGATGCTTTAAAAAAACAAGGGCATACTTTTAACCTGCACAATGTATTTATGATTCCTTGGTCCCTTCTTTTACATAAGTCTCGAATTTAAGCCCGTATTTTTCGATTTTTGAATGCAGTGTCGGCCTGGAAAGCCCCAGCAGTTTGGCTGCACGGGAACGATTGCCGCCGCTGAGGTTCAGGGCTTCGCTGATAATAATACCGGCAACCTGATCCATGATGGTGTCAAAAACATTTTCGCCGGTGCGGGTTATCAAGGCGTGATGAAGAATGCGTCTCTGCATCAGATCGTGTTTTTCATTGATGTCTTCATTTGCGGGAGATTTCTCGCTTACAGCGTGTGAAATGTCATCCGCGCTTAGCGGTGTTCCACGGTTGAAGATCACGGTTTTCTGGATGGTATTGGCCAGTTCCCTGACATTTCCGGGCCAGGGATAACCTGCAAGAAGCTGCTCCGCTTCCGGTGTAATTCCCGGACAGTCCATTCCCAGTTCCTTGAAAAATCGCGATAGAAAATATTCGGAAAGCAGCGGGATGTCGCCGGAGCGATCTTTTAACGGAGGGAGCCATACGGTGACAACCTTTAACCGGTAATAGAGATCTTCCCGAAACCGGCCGGCTTCGATAGCAGTTTCCAGGTTCCGGTTTGTGGCTGCTATGATGCGGACATCCACCGGAATGGTCTCGCGGCCTCCAAGCCGTTCAATACTTCTTTCCTGCAGCAATCGCAGCATTTTGGATTGAAGACTGAACGGCATGTCGCCGATTTCGTCCAGAAAAACGGTTCCGCCGCTTGCCTGCTCCAGTTTGCCGACCCTGCGATGATTGGCGCCGGTAAAGGCCCCTTTTTCATAACCGAACAACTCACTTTCCAGCAGGCTGTCGGGAATGGCCACGCAGTTGATTACCAGAAACGGCTTGTTTGCCCGCAAGCTGTGCTGATAAACGGCTCTTGCCACCAGTTCCTTGCCTGTTCCGGATTCTCCCCGGATCAAAACCGTCGCATCTGTTGGTGCAACGCGTCCGATGGCTTTATAGACTTCCTGCATGGGGACGCTTCGTCCGATAATTGCCTCCCGGTTTGCCTTGTCCGGCGCGCCGTTCACGTCTATGGGAGAGCGCATGAATCGTCCGGCTTCGATGGCCTGACCAATGACGGTAAGCATGTCCGGTATGTCAAACGGCTTCAGGATATAATCAAAAGCGCCCATCTTGGTTGCTTCAATGGCGGTTTCCGTGGTTCCGTAGGCTGTCATGATGATTACCGGCAGCTTGGACTCAATCTCATGTATCACCTTGAAGGTTTCAAAGCCATTCATTCCCGGAAGCCGCATGTCCAGAATGACAAGATCCGGCGGGTGTTGGCGAATCATCGTAATGCCAGCCTCACCGGAGGCGGCGCTGTCAATGCTGTAGCCTTCCTGAAGCAGCAGCTTATGAAAGCTTTTCCGTAACTGGTCGTCATCGTCAATAATCAGTATTCTACTCACGGTTTAGTCCCTCACTGGAAGCGTGATCATAAATGTGGCGCCCATTCCTTCAGTTGATGTCAGATTCAGTCTGCCGCCATGTTCTTCGATAATTCGGGACGCGATACTGAGGCCAAGTCCTGTGCCTTCCTCTTTTGTCGTAAAAAAGGGCTGAAGGACTTTATCCAACAAAGAACCCGGTATTCCCGGCCCATTGTCGCTGACACGAATCACAACCATTTTCCCAATTGGCCTTTCAATGGTTTCTTCTTCAGAAATGACGATTCGGCCCCCTTTTTTCATGGCTTCGCAGGCATTGACCACAAGGTTGACCAAGACTTCCTTAAGCTGTTCCGGGTCTGCCGGAACCGGTGGTAACGGGCGTTTTCGAATTACTTCAATACGAACTTCGTAAGAGATAAGGCGATGCTCCAGCAGTTGAATGACCAGGTCAACGATTACCGATGGACTGACCTGCTGCATTTTAAGTTTCGGAGGCCGTGAAAATTCCAGAAAATTCTGAACAATGGTATCAATATGTCTGATTTCCTGAGAAATAACATCAAGATCATCTTTTTGTGTCTCCGTCAGTTTCAGGGTGCGTCCCAGGGAAAACATGCGCATTTTTACAGATGTGAATGGATTTCGAATGCTGTGGGCCATTCCAGCAGCCAGCTTTCCGACCAGCGCCATCTTTTCCGCCTGAAGCAAGGTTTCTCGGCTTTTCGTAAGTTCGGTGTGGGTCTGATCCACATCTTCGATAAGATAGCGGACACTGTGGCTTAGGGATTTGATTTCATTCTGTGAGGCGGCGGATGTCCCCATGCGGCTGGCTTCACCGGCAAGCTTGCGAAGCGGCTCCAGAATATGCTGAATAAAAAAGGATATCAATGTGATAGCCATTATTACAACAAAGATTGATACCAATATGGAAATATATCTCAGTTTTCCGGCCTGAACATGGCCGTTTTCCATGGCTTTATGGATTCGATCAACCTGCATTTCCTTGAACTGTTCACACAAATTTAGAATGGAAATAAACAGATAGCGAACTTCTTTGTGCAGTTTTAAACCATTTTCCTTGTCGCCGACCTCATAATACGCGATAACGCGGTCTTTGGCGGATATATACGCGCCATATTCCTGGTCAATCCGCTCAACCGCCTTGAGTTGAATATCGGTGTCCGCCATAAGCCTGGCGGCATGCAGTTTTTCCTTGAAAATCCTCCGGTATTCTCCAAGCTGCCTAAGCCATTCCGGATCACCGTCCAGAAAAAAATAGGACACGAACCCTTTTTGGTTTACAAGAGCGGCTTCCATGGATTCAGCCGTTTGGAAAGTATGCAGGTACTTTTCGGTAATGGATGACAAAATCTCTTCCATCCTGAAGGTGTAACATACCATAACCATGCTGCCTATGAATGTAATGACAACAATCATGGACAACATGGCATAGACTCGGGTTCTAAGGCTGACAGGTTCAGGCTTCCACATAAGTGCATTCCTTCCACGATGTTTTCAGTGCAATCCTCCATCAATAATGTTTTCAGTGCAATCCTCCATCATGAGGATAAACCTTGACACGGACCAAAGGATTTTATAGTTTGATAAAAATAGATTATTAGGTTTTTTTTCTTAAATTCAGCATTGACCATACGTTATTAGACGCTGATTTTTCAACATGAATATTACAAGGGGAACAATATTTGAAATCATACAGATTGTCACTGTTCGTTATCGGGATTCTCTCGTTTGGGCTGACTGGCTGCGCGCATCAAACTCAGGGACTCTCCTCGGCGCAACCGGGAGCATCTGGCCCCGGTTCATACAAAATCGCATCAGATACCCGAAAAGACACAGCTTTTGGTCGCCGTTCGCCTACTTCTTATCGCACATCCGAAGATGCTGAGCTGGATGACATGGCAGATGTTGATGCTGCTGAAAACGACGATCAACAAGGCGATCGCATCAATTTCGGAGTCAAAAATCAGAACATTCTGGATGAAGCCCTGGACTTTTGTCAACAGGCCCAGGATTACTGGCGGAAAGGCCAGCTTGAAAATGCCATTTCGGCGCTGGACCAGGCTTATGTCCTGATTATCAAGGTGGATACGTTTAACCGGCCCAGACTCATTCAGCAGAAAGAAGACCTGCGGTACCTGATTACCCACCGAATTCAGGATATATACGGTTCACGAAATGTCGTTGCAAAGGGTAGCCTCAATGCCATTCCCATGGTCATGAACGATTATGTGAAGGCGGAAATTGATTCCCTGACCACAGGAGGCGAAAAAGATTTTTTCATCAACGCCTATCAGCGTTCCGGACGTTATCTTAAATACATTGAGGCCGAACTGGCCAAGGAAGGTCTTCCGCTTGAACTTGCGTGGCTGCCGCTGATAGAAAGCGGCTATAACGTCAAGGCATTGTCGCCAGCCAGGGCATTGGGATTATGGCAATTTATTCCTTCGACCGGGTATCGGTTCGGTCTTTCCCGAGACAAATATGTGGATGAACGGCTGGACCCTTATAAATCCACAAAAGCGGCCATTTTGTATTTGAAGGAACTTCATCATCTTTTTGGTGACTGGGAAACGGTTCTGGCTGCTTATAACTGCGGGGAAGGTCGGGTGCTTCGAACCATTAACACGCAGAGCATCAATTATCTGGATAATTTCTGGGATCTTTATGAAAAACTGCCCCGCGAGACCGCCCGCTATGTCCCCCGGTTTCAGGCAACCCTTCATATCGTACAAAATTTGAAACATTATGGTCTGATTGATGTCCGTCCTGAGTCACCGCTGGAATTTGAAACTGTTCCTGTATCCCGTCAATTTTCTATCAAAAGCGTTGCAGATACGACCGGAATATTGGAATCCACCCTTAAACGGCTGAATCCTGAACTGCGATACGGAATCATCCCAGGCGATAATTACCCATTTAAAATTCCGCAGGGTTCATCGGACATTCTGTTATCACAACTGGACGATATCCCAGAAACCAATGGCCTGCCAAAGGAAGCCGTTGAGCAGGAGAAGGCTGCCGTCCACCAAGAGAAGATGGCTTCGCACAAGATCAAGCGCGGAGAAACGCTGGCATCTTTGGCCAAACATTATCAAACAAGTCAGCAAAATATTATCCAGGCCAACAAATTAAAAAAATCTGCAACAATCAAACCTGGCATGGTTCTGCTGATTCCCACAAAAGCGCCGGCTCCTCCAGTAAAGGCTTCACCCACACTTGCAAAGGTTTCATCAACTTCCGCAAAGGGGGTGTCTCCTTCTGCAAAAGCAGGTACTACCCCTGCAAAAGCCGTAATGACCAAAAAGCCTGAACCGGTTCGTGTGGTCACCCATGTGGTCAAAAACGGCGATTCACTCTTCAACATCGCCAGCCGCTATGGGGTAACAACGAAAAAAATTCAGGAAGTCAACAAACTTAAATCCTTCAATATCGCCGTTGGCCAGAGCCTTACCATTTCAGAGCCAACCAAAGCCGCCGCCGTCGAAACCGGCCTAAAGAAGTACATGGTCAAGAAAGGCGAAAATGCCTTATCCATCGCCTCCGGCCACAATATGCCGGTTGATCGGTTTTTAAGCATAAATAATTTATCGTCAGGAAGTAAAATTTTTCCGGGACAGAAGGTTTATGTCCAATAAGTAAGGTGATTTCCAACAAAGAATACCCCGAGACTGAGAGTTGTAGCCAGACCGCCCCGATCTGGTTGTTCAGCGTGGAGCGGGACCAAATCGGGGCGGTCTGACTGCTGACTGATGTTTGGTTGCTTCATAATGGTGTACTCATTGCTGGAAATCACCTAAAGGAAGATCATGCACAATCCCAAAACACACGATTCCCTGTTTAAATGGCTTATCGCCTCGTTTACTGAAGATTTTTTTGAACATTATTTTCCGGATATCAATGTTAAAAAACATAAATTATGTGACAAGGAGTTCATAAGTAAATATGAAGCACTCAAGGAAAGTTTGAAAGATGACCTGTTTCTGGTCATGGAAGTTGAAATAGAGGAGACCTTCCATGAAGTTGTGATTCAGATTGAGCATAAGAGCGAACGGGAAGATGTTTCCATGCGAATATATGAATACCTCTGCTATGCCTGGCTGCTAAAAAAAAGGCCTGTCTGGAGCATTGTCATTTATACTGATGAT
>CAIMCT010000281.1 GCA_903839535.1 uncultured Desulfobacteraceae bacterium | reverse complement strand
ATACAAGATTCGCCCCTACTATTGCATGACGGCGGCGATACACGGATAAATACCTGGCCGAAACGATGATCAATGCATAGAAAAAATCTGATTCATATAATGAAGTATTCTTTATTGGAAATTACCTGAGTAGATGGATATGGTTGGAAGTGGCCATGTAATTGAGGATGATAATCCCATGACGCTTCTTGGCCTCAAAAAGCTAATTGAGCCAACCCTGCCGATCCTTGGCAAATGGTTCTAACGGATTTTGTGGTCAGACTCTCCACCCTCGCAGGGACCCAGCACCGCTATGACCGGCATAGCTGCAAGTTCTGGAGCCAGTTGGAATGGTATTGGAATCCATTCAGCACTTCAAAAGGTGAAGCACGCGCGCCTTCATAGCAAGCTCTTGTAGAGTATGGGTGAAAGTTTCAGATCATAGCCATTGACCGCAGGTGGAGCAACGCGCTTGTTGCATGCCCGTGGAAGTACTGGATGGAGTAGAGAATCCGATCCTGGTAGTTCATCAGCCGATCCAGTGCATTGCTGGTGCGGTAGGCTTGGGGATGAGAGAAAGCTTTCTTGAACTGGGGGGCTTTGTCGCACAACTTGAGTACCTTATCTTTTACAAAATCAATCGTGATAGTGCTGGCCCACTGCCGTAGTCGAGCTGCGTTCTCTCCGATTTGACGATGCCGTTTATGGACGGTTGGGAGACACTAACAGCTCTGCGCAACCTTGCACCGGATATCCCGGTTATTCTGTCCAGCGGCTATGACGAATCTCAGGTTATGGCGGGCGAACGTCCCGAACGTCCTGAACGTCCCAATGTCTTCCTGGGTAAGCCTTATCAACTGAAGAGACTTGGCACCGCAATGAAACAGGCCCTTGGGGCAGCATAAGGGACGGGTATTGATATATTGATTACTATGGTTTTAGTTGTCCGCTATTTTGTTGACACTGTAACAATATTTTTGATACATTAGCAATATGATAAAAAGCTTTAGCCATAAGGGGCTTGCTGAACTATTTGAGTGTGGTATCTCTCGTATGGTACGGCAGGATTTACAATCACGGTCCCTACGACGTTTGGATGCTTTGGATCAAGCGGAATCGTTGACAGATTTAATCGTCCCCGGTTTCAGTTTTCACGGACTTCAAGGAACCCCAAAGCGTTACAGTATTCATGTCAATGGACCATGGTGTATCACCTTTGAATGGAAAGACGGTGATGCATTAAAGGTCGATCTTGTACAATATCATTGAGGTAAATCATGGAAGAATATTTAGTTAAACGACCTTTAAAAAGACCACCTGTACATCCTGGTGAGATTTTGCGAGAAGACGTACTTAAAAATCTTGGTTTGTCGGTTAGTAAAGCTGCAAAGCATCTCGGTGTTTCTCGCCAACAATTGCACCGTGTTTTGGCATGCACTCATCCAATTACAACAGAGATGGCTCTCAGGATAGGTAAGTTTGCCGGCAATGGACCCGTGCTATGGTTGCAGATGCAGCAGGCTTATGATTTATGGTGTGCCGAAAATCGGATGGCTAATGAGCTATCCATGATTGAATCAGTTGCATCAGATCGTCATGTTCCGGAAATGGGAATCCATAGCAGCGTGTGAAAGGAGATTTCATGAAAAAGGTGGCTGATAAGAACGATGATTATGGTTCGGACTGTCATGGTTGATGGGGTTTCAGGGTACCGGCATGAACTTCGTTTTCAACCAAGGGAACCACAAATTAAGGAGAAAGACCATGCTGAACGTAATGCCACCAGAGGAACCACGCATGAACGATGAAAAAGACGCTAATAGACCTCTGCGGATTCTACATATCGAAGATTCACCACGGGATGCCGAGATCATTCGGGAACGGCTGATCGATGCCGGTTTTTTTCTGCAGATGGACTTGGCTACCAACGAGCAGGAATTCACCACTTTTCTGCAGCGCGGCGGTTACGATATCATCCTTGCCGACTACCGGTTCCCTGCTTTCGACGGTACGGCGGCGCTCCAACTAACAAAATCGCTTTGTCCCGGCATACCTTTCGTCTGTGTTTCCGGCGCCATCGGCGAAGAAAAGGCCGTGGAACTCCTCAAGCAGGGCGCTACGGACTATGTACTGAAGGACCGGCTTTACAGGCTTCCCCTGGTGATGCAGCGGGTGCTTGATGAGGTCAGGGAGTACAAATCGCGCCAGTTGGCGGAACAGGCGCTGCGTGAGAGTGAGGAACGTTACCGGCTGTTATTCCAGAATCTTACCGCTGGTTTTTCGCTGCATGAGATTATATTGAACGATCAAGGCATTCCTTGTGATTATCGTTTTCTGGATGTAAACCCTGCTTTCGAAAAACTTACCGGCTTAAAGCACGCGGAAATCGTAGGAAAGACAGCACTCCAGGCACTGCCGGACACGGAACCTTACTGGATAGAAATATACGGCAAGGTCGCCAAAACCGGTGAGTCTATTTGTTTTGAAAACTACAGCAAGGAACTGGACAAGCACTTTGCAGTCACAGCCTATGTACCGGAACCTGGGAAGTTTGCTACGATTTTCATGGACATTACTGACCGCAAGAAGGCCGAGGAGGAGAAGGCCAAACTCGAAGCCCAGTTTCAGCAGGTGCAGAAGATGGAGTCCATTGGGTCACTTGCCGGAGGTATCGCCCACGATCTGAACAATATTCTGTTCCCGATCAGTGGCCTTTCAGAGATGCTGCTTGATGACATCCCGCCCGGTAATCCAGCGCATGAAAGCATTGAACAAATCCATAAATCCGCACGAAGGGGCAGTGATCTGGTCAAACAGATTCTATCTTTCAGCCGTCAATCCAATCCACAGAAACTGTCCATCCGGATTCAGCCCATTTTGAAAGAGGTGTTGAAACTGGCGAGGGCGGCGATACCCATGAATATTGAAATCACAAGCCATATCGACGCGGATTGCGGCATGGTCTCCGCTGACCCTACGCAGGTGCATCAGATCATGATGAACCTGATCACCAATGCCTATCATGCTGTTGAGAAAACTGACGGAATGATACATATTGCGATGAAAGAGGTGGTCATAAAATCTTTTGGTGAAAAAGATGAATTGCCTTTCAATACGATGCCTGTATCTCTTTTGGCAGGCGGATATGCTTGCATCACCGTATATGACACCGGAACCGGAATTGATAAATCTCTGATAGATAAAATATTCGATCCATACTTTACCACCAAAGAACGTGGAAAGGGCACGGGACTGGGGCTTTCCGTGGTGCACGGTATCGTGAAGGAACACGGTGGGGATATTCAAGTTTACAGTGTGGTTGGGAAAGGAACAACGTTCAATGTATATTTGCCCCTTCTCGAAGATGCCAGAGACAGAAAGACTGCTGTTGTCGCCAGAAAGTATCCAACGGGCAACGAAAGCATTCTGCTGATCGATGATGAAGAGCCGATCGTGCGCATGGTACAGATGATGCTCGAAAAGCTTGGCTATCGGATAACCGCCCGAACAAGCGGCCCGGATGCTTTACATGCTTTCAAAGCCAATCCTGGTAATTTTGATTTGGTGATCAGCGACAGGGGCATGCCAAATATGACAGGGGAGCAACTTGCCAGGAAATTAATTGCAATCAAACCGGGGATTCCGATCATTATTTGTTCGGGTTTCAGCGATGAAAAGGATGTGCAGCGCGGTAAAGCCATGGGCATCAGAGGGTTTCTCATGAAGCCGGTAACGATAGGTGAGCTGGCCGAAATGGTCAGAAAAGTGCTGAATGAAGAGAAATGGAGTACGACATGAACAAGCCACGCAATAGCGCTGAATCTGACACTATACAGGGCGGCACGCCCAGCAGACAGATGAGTTTTCCTGGGAAAATACCACCTCTGTCGCCGGAAAACATTGAGACCTTTTCCTTCAAAGAAATCCGTCAGGTGCTCCACGATTTGCATGTAAATCAGATTGAGCTGGAGATGCAAAACTTGGAGTTGCGCACAATGCAGGCGAATTTGGACGCTGCACGCGCACGCTATTTCGATCTCTATGACCTGGCCCCAGTGGGATATTGCACCATCTCCGATAAGGGTATGATCCTGGAGTCCAACCTCACCGCCGCCACCCTGCTGGGCCTGGACCGAAGCGCATTGCTCAAGCAGCCGCTTTCCCGTTATGTCCTCTCCGATTACCAGGAAATCTACTACCTGCATCGCAAACAGCTTTTTGAGACCGGTAAACCGCAGGCGTGCGAACTACAGATGGTGAAAAACGACGGAACGACATTATGGGCGCACCTGGAATCGAATGTGGTGTGGGACATCAATAGCAGTACTGTGATTCGCATTGTCATGAGTGACATCACCGAGCGCAAGCAAAATGAGGAGGCTCTGCGGAATCTAAACGTCTATAATCGCACTTTAATTGAGGCGAGCCTTGATGCTATCGTCACTATTGATTCTGAGGGAAAGATTTCCGATGTGAATTCAGCCACGGAAAAGGTGACCGGATATCCGCGCCAAATGCTGATCGGTACCGATTTTTCTGATTATTTTACAGAACCGGAGACAGCGCGGGAGGGGTACCAACTTGTATTCAAGGAAGGTAAGGTTCGAGATTATCCGCTTGATATCCGACACAGTGACGGGTACATAACTGCTGTGATGTATAATGCGTCGGTGTACCATGATTATTCAGGGAAAATTCTTGGAGTATTTGCCTCAGCCCGCGATGTCACCAGTCGCAAACAGGCAGAGGAGCAAATCCGCCGCTTTAATGCCGAACTGGAACAGCGGGTGATCGACCGCACGGCGCAACTTGAGGCGGCCAACAAGGAGCTGGAGGCGTTTTGCTACTCTGTTTCGCACGATTTGCGCGCGCCCTTGCGGCATATTGACGGGTATGTGGAGTTGCTGGTCTCACGCTGCCGCGATGGCCTTACCGATAAGGGGCTGCACTATCTTGACAACATTGCTGATTCCGCTCGACAGATGGGCATGCTGATTGATGACCTGCTGCAGTTCTCCCGGACAGGGCGGCAGGAGTTGCGCCGGGAAATACTGAACATGAATCAGGTGCTTCAGGAAGCACTGTCCCCTTTGAGGGAGATCAATTCCGGACGAACCATTGAATGGGTCATCGCCGATCTGCCGCCCGTTCGCGGCGACTACGCCCTGTTCCGCCAAGTTTGGGCCAACCTGCTGGACAATGCCGTTAAATACACCCGGCCAAGGGAGATCGCCCGGATCGAGGTCAGCACCCGAAAGGGAGACGGGGAAATCATATTTGCTGTCAAGGATAACGGGGTGGGTTTTGATATGCAGTATGTTAGCAAGCTCTTTGGCGTTTTTCAGCGACTGCACTCCCTGGAAGAATTTGAGGGGACCGGCATCGGCCTTGCTACCGTGCAGCGCATTATCAGCCGTCATGGCGGCCGAATCTGGGCCGAAGCCGAACTGAACCATGGCGCCATATTCTATTTCACGTTGCCAAGAATAATTGGGGACGGGTATTGATATATTGATATAAGCCCTTCTAAGCCATAAAAACGTCCCTCATGATAGCTGTCCAGGGTGATTTTGTACCAACGTCAATGATATTTATTTTCAGCAATTTGAGTAATAAATCTGGACAAACACCCAGCAATGGTGTATAGGGGTGACTCACT
>CAIMCT010000280.1 GCA_903839535.1 uncultured Desulfobacteraceae bacterium | reverse complement strand
GGATCGCAAATGTCCAGCAAAATCTTACATCACCCTGAAATTGGTCACATCCCTTCGCGATGGCCTACCCATAAACCTTGCGGAGTGACATTGCTAGCTACCTGCCATAATTCTGCAGGAAAAAACTTGAACATCGAGTTTAAGTAATTATACATTCAGAACAAGAAGTCCATTTCCATCGACAAACTTAGAACCACATACTAAAATTGATGGCTTTGTTGTCTTTGAGTTGGGAATGGGAGATGATTATTTAAAAATAATTTATGACGATAGGGCATGTTGCAGAGTTGAACGAGAGGAAATGGATGCAAGGGTTATGGGTCTATTTGAAAGAGATTTAAAAGAATATGATTTGCTAAAATAGGTTTACATAAAACAAATAGGGTACAAAGAATAATTGGATTGATGCCAATTAGGGTGGGTACGCAGAGGTTGAAATCAAAGTAGGATAAAATTGAAAGGTGTGATAAACCATGTGGATAACCACAAGACACGGTTTAATATCTGTCATCGTGTTTATAATTTTCATGACGGGGAATATTGCGAATTGGCTTTGTGCTGCTACCAGTAAAGTAAAAGACGAAAAAGATATAAAAGGGTGGAACATTGCTCGTTGGGGAATGACAAGTAAAGAAATTTTAACCGTATTCAAAGGTCAAGCAGTTCAGGTAGAGAAGAAACCATTCGGCAATGGGAAAACCTATTCTGAGATCAAAATTCAAAATTACGAAATAGATGGGAAAAATTTTGAGGTTACTTTTTGTATGGGGGGTTATGGATGATAAACTTCGAATGGTGAACTTAATTCATGAAGATACTGACTCTTATACATCTGAGCGATTTGAACAATTATTCACTGGAAAATATGGCGCACCAATCCAGGAGTATGTTACTAAAAACATTTCGGTTAGAAAGACATTAGTGTGGATTTTAACATCTACCAAAATCGAATTCAATTTTATAAAGTTGGGGACTATCACTTTGCTTGTTATTTCTTATAGCGACAAAACATTCGATCAAAAAACTTTGGAAAAACTTTAGATGAGTGTCCACCAGTTTAAATACTAATGAAAGGATATTGAGTCATGAAAAGATTAATCGTTTTGTTGGCGGTACTGGCTATGGTACCTGTTTCTTTTGCAACGTATATTCCGGTTGAAAACCCGGCGTTATCTCTTGAGGGATCTACGGTAACGATGAAGGCGGATATTACCGGCACCGTCTCCCCATAGCAAATAAAAATCATGTTCTGTAACTAGGTTTTGGCTGATTATTCTGAAATCCAGCCTTATGACGACTTTTTATTTTCAACAGGGAAAAATAAAACGACAATCACTAATATGTTAAATGACGGCTGGAAGTTGTTTCAAATTGTTATCATTAATTCAAAACAATATCATGTCATTTTCCAAAAATAAGTGTCCTTTGTTTGCATGGTGGCAGATGCAATTTTGAGTGATAATTTATGCACTTATGATTTTGTGAGTGGGGTTAAGGAATAAAAGCAGTAAAGATTACGATACTGTTAACAGCGGCCTTGACAATTTATGGAGACCGTTAAACCAAAACATATATTATGTTAATTTTGACCGTATTTTTACAATAGTCTGAATATATTATACTTTCTATGTAGTGCCTGAATGAAAACCTTTGAGAAGTTACCCATGTCATTGCCTCACTTAATATCGATTGCTGCCATCCTGTTCGGGGCGACATCCGCACTTGAAGCAAATGCAGACATAAACACTGACATCGCTAGGTGCGCAGCAGAATCCAATAGCGTCAAACGGCTTGAATGCTTTGATTCACTCAGCAGCCGCCTTGGCGTTGCGTTGCCCAAGACATCTACGGATACAGTTTCGAAGTGGCGAGTCAACAAGGAATCGTCACATATCGATGACAGTACAAACGTCATCATAAGCCTTGATGCGGACTCTTCAATCTCCGGATGGCCTCGTAAGACAAATACGCCATAGTTGATGTTGCGATGCAAGGAACGCAAGACCGGGGCGTATATCGTTACTGGCATGTCACCACAGGTTGAATACGGAACTGACGGGGCGACCGTAACTCTTCGCTTTGACAAAGAGAAAGCGACGAAATACAAGACTTCAAAATCTACAGATGGTGAAGCTCTCTTCTTTGGTCAAAACGTTGGACTCATCAAGAAGATGCTCCAGCACACAACATTGCTTTTCGAATTCGTTCCGTTCAACTCTTCACCGGCCATGACGACCTTTGACCTTCGAGGACTCGCCGAGGCAGTAAAACCGTTGAAGGATACTTGCAAGTGGTAACTCCTAATACTGCGATCTAAGGGACTCTGTGCGATAAGTCCGCGCATCGCCCTTGAGCTTGAACGTTAGGATCGAAACTAAACCAGAATGACACAGGGATAAAATGACAAAGGTATTTACGGGAAAAATGATAATTCCTGGCAATCAAATAGAAGCATTTTTAGAGAAAAGTAAAGATGCTGAGGATGAAATCGAGCCATTTCGAAAATATCTCAATGAAATCAATAAAGAATTTGAAGAATACTTGACAGATAATTTTTCTGTGAAAACAGCAAGAAAACATTGCTACAAAGTCGATTTGTTTATAGATTTTTTGTGCTTGAATACCGATGTAAAATGTATTGCGGAAATTACCAGAGGAATTGCCAATAGCCATTTTAGAAAATGGTATATGAGCAAGGTTGGAGATTGTTCAGAAAGTGATCTCAAAACGGCGATTAAGAAATTTTTTCAGTTTATAGCTACAGAAAAGGGGATAATTGTGAAAACTTTGAAGATCATTTCAATATTCTTGGGAAATTCGAGTGAGTCAAAATTTTATTAAGTTCTGGTTTCCAGTTATTCTCTGGATGAGTGTAATATTTTGGATGTCAACGGGAATGTTTTCTTCAGAAAATACCTCCCATATTATTGGACCGTTACTGCATTATATTTATCCATCAATCTCCCCCCAAGCCGAGACACTTATTCATGGATTGATCAGAAAGACAGGACATGTTACCGAGTATTTCATCTTGGGACTTTTGTTCTTTCGTGCTTTTCGTGGAGAGTCTTTGCAAACGTGGTGTCTGCGTTGGGCAATATACGCTATCATTGGGGTTGCGTTATATGCTCTAAGCGATGAATTTCATCAAGCATTCGTCGCTACGAGGACTGCTTCTATCTTTGATGTAAGTATTGACTCAGCAGGAGGATTTCTCTCTCAAGTTGCAATGTTTCTCCGGAATTTCCGTCACTGGAAATTATTGAATAAATCGCCGGCATGAATCCAATTGATGATAATCTTTTGATGTTTCATTCTCTCTTTTATGGTTGACCGGCCGTTCATCAGTCTTGAGCAGGGTGCCGTCTGATACATTTCTCTGACTTCATCCGTTGACATTCACATCTCGAATAAAGATGCGCCTTAGCCATTCCAGAGCTCTTCGGAAACTCCGCCAGTCTTTCGATCCTGGTCAGACATAGCGCATCTTATTTTTCTGATTGATTGACAGCCCGTTAAAACTTTGGGATG
>CAIMCT010000279.1 GCA_903839535.1 uncultured Desulfobacteraceae bacterium | reverse complement strand
TGCCGGTATCCGTTCCACAAGCTCCGGAAGAGATCGACAGCCAGTCGGCACCTGCTGTTACGGCGGCATTCCAGAGGATGATGCCGGTGCCGGTGCCGGTGTTGGATATGCGGAAAGTTGTGCTGCCAGCGTTCGATGTTACCGTCTGGCTCAGAGGAGAAATAACCAAATTATCCAATGACCCAGACTGTCCCCCACGAACAGCGCGGACGTAGTAACTGTAGTCCTTATCTAAGTCGCAGACGGTGCCGTCGTTGAAGTTCACGAACCACGCATGGTGCGTATAATAGCCTTCGCCGGTAGTAGAAGACCAATAAAAGGACGATACTGTATTCGGAAAGTATATGTGATTGATTGTTGGCCATCTCTGGGTGCGGTCCACCAGGGTCTTTAGCTCATCCAATGTGGGCAACCGCCAGCCAGTATATCCGGCCAGAGACAGACCAGGGCAGTATGAATTCGTTGCAACATACCATGTCATATAGTTTTCATCGGCTGTCGCCTGCTGCCACATCAGTTTAGTTTCAATATCTGTGACCGTACCATTGCCGTTATTTATATAAGCGGAATCTGGTTTAGCCCAAACAACCGTCGTAACCATCAGAAAAATAAAACAAAAGATACTTACCCGTTTTTTGATCATGTCGTTTCTCCCTTTTTGATGTCTATAAATTTTGGACGTTCTGATAACTGTTAAGCTTCAGTAACGACATATTAGTGAATGTATAAAAAAAAGCAGCAAGTATCAATATCTTTTATTGCCGGTTAATATGGTTAGTAAAATCACTGAAATTAAATAATATGCTTTTTGATTGAGAAGATTCGGTTATTTATGATTCTTTTTGATTAGTTTCTTCTTTTGAAACGGCGATATTCTTATTTATAAACTGCCCTTGCCTTAAGATTATTTCCAAAAAGTTCATAAAATAATTTGAAAAAAATATTACCCGTTTTGAAAAAATTTGCTTATTTGGGTTTAGCAATTTTCATATTATCTTGTTTGATGCTGGAGAAGTTTTCTCAGCCTGGTGGATGTGCAGAGTTACTTTTCTTGATGGCCGGTACTCTCTCTCTGGTAGTAATGATGATTCTTATCTCAGAGGATTGCTATGGTCATCCATTGGCTGAGATTCACCAAGTGTGCTTAGAATACCTGGAGAAGCTCAGCCAGATGAATAGTCAGGACAGGTAAGTTATTACTCGATGATCAAGTTTTTTCAGTAACATGCTGATATTATTGAGTTAATTAAAAATTAAGAATATTTTGCACATCATATTAAATCAAGTACTTATGTTTTTTAGAGGCAAAAGACTTGATAATCGAGTTACAATTTATCTTTATTTGCCGCCAATAGTTACCTTAAAGTTATCTGTCCAGGCTCTATCGTAGTGTGTTAGGCTGGCGCCGGTAAATAAATTTAAATTAACCAAAGGGTTTACATAGTCCATTCGATGATTCACCTTGGGGGTAACCGTCATAATCAATGGATTACCGGTTGGTACTTCAGCGATAAACATGCCGATAAGATTAAAAGTAGTTTGTGAAACGTCCGGTGGGTTCTTAACGTAGAACAAACCCAATCTCCAATCTGCCAAAGGATATTCTATATATACACCGATCTTATTATTGGCTTTATCGGTGTTATCCAGCAGAGCGATTTCCGGCGCCGTATATGATTGTTTGAAAGATAAATTGGCTTTGAGGGTGGCATCAACGCCCCATTTTTCGGGTTCAACTTTCCCTCCCAGATCGCCGCCAATTGAAAAATCCACCCCGGTAGTAACATTTTTTATTGCTGTATTGGGTATGTAATCCCAGACGCGACAGTTTTCGCCCAATGTGGTGGTCAATGCCTGTTCAGAAGTGTACCAACCCAAATCTGCATAAAATATATACTGACGGTATTTAAAAGCGTTTATGTGAGACTGAAGTTCCAATCTTACAAGGTAGTAATCACTTTCAGTCGATGTTGTGTCCAATTTCCATCCGGTAACTCTCAAATGGGCTGTTCCTGACACAAGCGTACCTTTGAAATCTTGATTGAAAGTTCGATTCCATGCTGCGGGCGCTTCCAGAGCCGAGCTTTTGGGAAGCGTTACAGACACCAAATCGTTACCAGAACACCACGTTGAAATTTCGTTCCATATCTGTCCTATACTGAGTTCGACACTTGTATCGATAGGGCTCACTGTCAAGAATAAATTTTCTCTAACGCCGTCATCTTTCGGATATGTAAATTCAACAAAAGAATCAGGTCGATCTTCGCTATGATTAATATCATCAGATTCTGGAAGATTTAAATCTGAGATAAGCTTCGTGATGCTTCCACGGGTTCCAATAAAAGCATTACCCTTTTTCAATCGTTCACTGAGTGCAGACTTTACATCAGTTGAAAGCTTTTCTACTACTGATGAATCAGGAAAGTAGAATGTCAACACACTGACTTCTTTTGCCTGGCACAACGGAATTAAATCCTTAATGTTCAGTGACGGTGGTGGAAATCCAACACCGCGATACATAATGGCGCCATTGTACGCTTCAGGGTGCTTAGAGAAATTCACCAGGTCATTCAACGCTACTGAATGATAGATATCGATATCGTCATTCCCCCAGATAACTGCAATTCCTGCAATTTCCGTTTTGATGTCGCCGTCATTAACAAATTTGGTGGAAATTTCCGCCCCTGCCTGATGCACTGTACCAATTATCAATCCAAGAGTTACCACAACCATCCATAAAATCGCAATCTGCTGTTTCCATTTTGTCATAATTGCCTCCATTAATTGAAAAGATGAGATGAAAAGAAATTAACTGGAAAACACGATCACCGTTGTTACTATTTCACTTACCTCAGATATTTCTATCTATTAGCTGGAAAGTGAATCGTAAACAAACAACGACCGATACTTCTTGAACTCAACTTTGCACATTTTCATGGCATGGTGGCCCACCTGCCAGTTAACCTGTTCCTTTCACATGGGTTCCTCCTGTGATTTTTTTTGTTATTGTTTTATTCGGATACATAAAGATGGCGACACGGTGCGTCATTGATCAAAACGCACCTTGCCAACGATTCTTTAGGTCTGTATGTGCAAAACTCTTGCCAACTCAAGAAGGATCATGCAGTTAAAATATAATTCTATCATTGCCGATAGTTAATAAATATTAAGCAGAGAAGATGTTTTAAATGAAGAACACGATTCAGTGATTTATTTCCCATAATGAGATTATTTTCCCAATATGAGAAATAAATCCATAAAAATACCGACCTGCGTATTCAAACTTTGTAAAAAGGCTACATGGACAGGAAG
>CAIMCT010000278.1 GCA_903839535.1 uncultured Desulfobacteraceae bacterium | reverse complement strand
GTGCGGAATAGATGACACTGAATGTTCCCCCCATGCAGATACCCATGAGGTTGATCTTGTCCAGCCCATGCCGCTCCCGGATAAAATTGATCACATTGTTCATATAGCAGTTGATGTGATCATCAAACCCGAGAAAACGGTCTTTTCGGGTTGGGTATCCCCAATCAACCATGTACAGATCAATGCCTTGATTCAGAAAAGATTCCACAACGCTACGGCCGGGCTGAAGGTCCAGCATGGTCTCACGGTTGATCAATGCATACACGACCAGAAGGGGAGTGGCGTACCGTGTTTGGGTTCGTGGCAGATAGTGCTTCAGCTTGATCCGATCTTCCTGATACACCACTTCACTGGGTGTGGTGGCTATACTGGTATCCATCTTTTCCAGCAGAACTTCCGAGGCTTTTTGACTGCGGATTTGGATCTGCTTCGCATCTTCCGCCAGTTTTGACAGGATGAGATCGACAGGAATGGTTTGTTGGGTCATCGGTTCACCCTTTTCGGGACGGGTTGGTGTATTTCAATCGGGCGCAGAACTATCGGCCCTTTTCAATCGTTTGAATCCGTTTTTTCAGCATGTATACTTCCCGTTCCAGATCATCGACTTCTTTACGGCTGGGAATGGGCAAACCGCTCATCATATCCTGGATAACCTCATCTCTGGCGGACGAGAAATCCGAAGTCGAGTTCAAAGTGTCTGCCAGAATCTGGGCGTAACCAGGGGACTGAAAGAGTTTCATGTAGTGCTCTTCCAGAATCTTTATCCACAGTTTATAATATTTCTGGGAATCATCTGGCAGAGTCCCTTTTTCCGCCATCTCTCCCAGCCTCTCCTGCATGACCGCAACAGACTGACTGATCGGCAATGAAAGTAACCGAACAAATTCGGCCATGGACGAATTATAGATATTGTACTTATCCATGGCATGATTGAATCTTTCCTGATAGCCACGGGTCAGCCCCAATTGAGGGATACGAAAAAACTGCTGGAATTCGGTTTCATACATGTCTGTCCAGGCCCGGAACATGTTCTCGTCCAGGCGTTCGAATGGATAGGCATCAGCGTTTTCTCCAATACGACCACACCGATCCAGCCATTTCTGTTGAAGTTGCATATATCCGCTGACTGAATTATTGGCTATTTTTGCCAATAAATCCGGCATTGCGCCCACGCTTTTAAATAACGATTCCATGGATTCTGGAGTGGACATGGCGGACGAAACAGCCTGCCAGTTTCGGATTGCGGCATCCAGTGAGTTTTTAACACTGTGGGCCGCACCCATTTGGGGAGATGGATCCGGGCCACCAGCCGCAGGCTGCATAAACATCCGGGTTAGCGCGCCACAAAAATCGGTAGCGGATTTCATCCAGTCTGCAATCACGGTTTCTGTCTCAGTTGCATCCGGTTTGTTTTCATTCATGGATAACCTCTTCGTAAGGACGACCTCTTCAAGTTCGAGCCTAAAGCTTTAGCTTTCAGCCTTTACAAATACCCCACCGAAATTCTGCACAAAGGTTTGAAATTCATCACTTTGATCCTGGATCAATGATTGAAACCGCTGAAGAAGCTCAACCTGCCCCAATCCTTTTTCATCCAGCAATGACCGAAGTTGAGAAATGGTTTGGTTCTGTTTCTGGATTGCTTTTTCCATCGCCTTGCATTTTTCCTGCAGTATTTGATAATCGGCTTGGGGAACCCAGCCCCAGAGCTTGGCATTTTGACAAAAAGCAGATTGGAAATTTTCAATCGTCTGTCGCCACATCCGGGTATATTCAGCGGATGCTGGTTGATTAGGCCCGTTCAGGCTGCAAGCCTGCTTGAACAGCGTACCGAATTCCGCCACATCCATAACGTTAGGCACCATAACAGACGATGTCTGCTCTATCAGCTTTTGCCATTTGGCAGTCTGAATCATATAATTGCCAAAGAATTCGAGAAATTGGCTGTTCATGGGATACATCCTTAACAATCTAAAAGGCATCGTCCAGATCAAGTTGAAATCGAACCGGTCCACGCCAGTTTCCATCCCCGAACCGGGTATGCAGTGCGCAGGCCGATTTTGGATCAGACCAGGAAGTAGCAATGGCTACATGTCCTTTGGGAAACGGGGTTACCTCGGCGGAAATATAATCCAGCGGGGCCAACGCGGTTTCCTTTTCCACCAGATCATCATGAGTTCCGTAACAGATTAACCACGGTATTCCCTTTTCTTTAATCCGATTCAGGTTCAGTTTTTGTCCAAACAACTGGATTGGGAGGGTCCCATCCGCTGTGATGGGAATATTGTAAGAGGCAAAACTGATCCGGGTAATAGCAAGTGGCAGATCGAAGCGTTCGGCGGCCAACCAGTAATTCAGTGCCGCCGCGGTTTTGCTGATTTTAACCGGTGCCCCGTTTTTGGCGGTCAACATCTTGATGTCCCGAAAAAACGCGTTCAACGGCTGTTCGGTTTCGATGCTTTTTAATTTATAAACCCAACCCATCAGCTTTCCATCCGCCACTTTGTTGCCGTTGGGTAATGTTTTGGTGCCATAAGCCAAATCGTTAAACCGTTTGGGCAGACGTTTTAAAAATTCAGCCAGGCCAAGGCTTCGCGTTCCATCCATGGGCGCAACACAAGTAATAAAGGCATCCACCAGATCATCCAGCTCTCCGGAAAGCAGATTGCACAAAGCGTTGTATCCGCCCTGGCAGTAGCCATTCAGGGTTACGGGTTTGCCGTGTCGTTTGAAGATGGTTTCACAGAAAAGTCGTGTATCTCTTGCGTCGTCTTCTGCTGTCATGGTCTGAAGTGCTTCGGTTGTTTTGATGTCTTTCAGAATACGGATGTAGGTGGGAATCCCCTGATTGGCGAAACAATGGACATAGCTTTTGTTTTCACCGGGCAAAAACCCCAGGATATTGGCACCCAGTACATAGGGCGGCAGGATACAGACCGGTTTTGCATCCATTCGAACCGTTAGCCCGTCGGATGGCGTAATCTGATACAGATAGAACCGATCAGTTTCCGCAACCCGTTCATGCACACCGCGTTCAAAATGAAAGCCGTATTCAGGCTCAATATCCTGGATCATCTGAGGATAAATACGGACGACCCGGTCCATCAATTCCGCCTGACGGGTGGCGAACGCATTCAGATCATGGTTATTCAGCGCAAACACACTTTGATACATCGCCTGAAGAAAATCGCCCATTTCCTTCTGTGCATAGTTGTTAACCATATCCAATGCACTGGAAACACCACGACCCATCAATTCATTATTAAAGTCATTAAGTTTTAAATAGGATTCCAGATTGTCCAGCGGAGACGATTTCGGGAGATGATCGGACTCAGCCTGTTGAAAATAATGGGTTGAAATCAGATAGGGCACAAAAAAATCCGTGGTATATCGCGCCAGGCCGGACAAAAATGTCTGTGTGGCACCCCCTAACTTGTTAAAGGCCGAAAACCCTTCTATAAAAGGAAAATCAATATCCGGTGTTTCCGAAATCCTGTCTGCGGGACTATTCATACAAGCCAACTCCTTTTCAGATTTGACGGGATATGACCGGATGGATCATATCCCGCCACATTTCAAGACATCAACTGCTTATTGTGCATTGGAAAAAAAAGAATCAACTTTTGCGTAGCTATCGTCAAGAAGAGACCTGAAATTTTCACAACCGGATTTGTAAGTGGCCATCCAGTCTTTTATGGCCTTTTTCCCATCTTCCGGAAGCCCTGTGGCCTGTTCCAGGAACACGCCAACAATTTTCTCATTTTGCTCATACACCATACTCATGGCTTTGAAGCTGTTGTCTATTGCAGTTTTGCCGAACTGCATCATCTGTTTGGCAATTACTTTCTGATCCATTTGTTCTTCCTCCTTATTTGGTTAGTGTATGGGGTACACCCGTGATCCAGTATTTGCTTTGCAATCTGGATGCTGACATGCTAAACTCTTATCCGTCTGATTGTCATTGCTGTCACTCAGTTTGAGCTTCAATATAAATAATCACCTGATGAATGTCAATCGTTATTTTGCGCTGCACAATATTTTCAATTACCAAGCAATTAACACAAAAAGTATTGAATCGCCATAATAATCGACTTATTGGCCGATATTTCTTTCTTACGGCAGAGGCATATCCAATTTATTTATTTTGCAATACAGTACAGGTATGCCATTCTTAACGTCACATATAATCAGGATCGTTGTATGGAAAACCCCATTGAATTAAAAAAATATACCAACCGGCGATTATACAACATCGGGCAGAAAAAATTTGTTACGCTGGGTGAAGTAGCTGAACTGATTCGTGGCGGCCAACAGGTCAAAGTAACCGATGCCAAAACCATGGAAGATGTCACTGCGCTCATTTTAACCCAGATTGTTCTGGAGTCCGCCAAAAATAATAATGCGCTGTTCCCGGTACCATTGCTTCACCTGATTATTCAATATGGTGACAATACATTGAGTGGGTTTTTCGAAAAATATCTGCAACAGATTGTGCAGTCATACCTGAATCAGCAATTTTCGGTTGATGAACAGTTTCTGCGCTGGCTCGACTTGGGGTCCGGATTATCCAAAGCAACCCAGAACAGTCTTAAAAACCTCAATCCATTCCGCACATTTTTTGAGGGATTTTCAGAAAAAACCCAAAGAGATGCAAAGAAACCGTTGGGCTGATATCCCGATTATACTGTACGCGAGCATAAACTGCACTTTATCAACTCACTGCTGAATATTTTCTTTGCGATCTTTGCGCCTTTGCGGTGAACGCTCTTGTGGCGGCTAAAAACTCAGTCAGTATCATCAACAGGTTTTGCAATCAACGCTGTGCATGTACAATTCGTATGAACATTAACGAGGGTGATAATGGGATCTATGAGTGGATCTACCGCGAGCATCAGAGCGATCGCTGCATCCACCGGCAAACCCAGAGGATTGAACACCAGTGAAAGCATCCCGATGGTGGCGGCACCTGGAGCCCCCGCTGATGCCAGAGCCGCCAGAACAGTTCCGAACAGTATCACGCCATAGCTTCCCGGGCTGAGCGGCAGATTGTAGAGTTGTGCAAAAAAGATGGTCGAAAGGCCGAACGCCATTACGGTGCCAAATCTGCAAAGTGTAATACCAAGTGGTACCACCAGGTTGGTTGTTTCTTTTTCAAACCGCAGATCCTCTGACATCGAATGGATAGCGGACGGCATGGCCACAAAACTGCTACGCGTTCCAAATGAAATGATCAATGGCTTTCTCAGCGCAAGAAATGTGGATAAAAATGAAGTCTTGCTCATAAACCCAATCACCAGCCCGTTAATCAACACAATGACGATAGCTGCTACATAGATCATCACAACATATTGCAGCAAGGCCATTATGATGGAAATTCCAACCTGAGCGACCTGGCCAGCCAAAAGACAGAATAACCCAAACGGAAGAAAGTACATCATCCACCCGATAACGTTTTCAAACGCCTTGAACAGCACATATACCGCCTGAATAATTTGATCCGTCTGCCGCATCCCGACGGTTGCCAGCGCAACTCCCAAAATGATGGAAAAGAAGAGAATTTTCAAATTCTCTCCCTGACTCAACGCTGAAAAGATGTTGCTGGGCACAATTCCCGATAGAAAATCCTGGAAGGGATGATATTGTCTGGCTTTCTTTAATGGATCGAAGATGGATATAAATGATTCTGGAACAGCCTCCGGTGTATTTTTAAGATTGGAACCCAATTCATTTTCCGTCAGCACTTTCCCCAAAGCATCCCTGGATCGCTGATCAAGGGTTTTTCCAAATCCGCCCCATACGCCAACACAGATGCCCACAGATGCCGAAAAAACCAGCCCGCATAGAAAAACAGCGATTATGCGCACAAGATACCGACTTGCAGTTTTTGATCTGAGCAGATTGGCCAGACTGGACACCACAGCGCATATCATAATGGGCAGCACTGACATCTGGAGCAGCGACAGGTAAAGTTTTCCAACAGGAGCCAGAAAATTGGCGAAGTCTTTATGGAAAACTCCAACAGCAACACCAGCGGATATTCCCGCCAATATCGCCCACGGACTTGTCAGCCACTGAAATTTATCGCCACTGATTGATTGTTGGCCTTTCATTGTTGAGATTCCCCCGAAACGAGCTGTTCAGCAGATCCCTTGATACTTTCTGGATATCTGCCAAGGATACTGTCCGCTGTCATGGTAACCTTCATCTCTTCCATGTATGTATTCAACCACTGCAACAACTGGAAACTATCCCAGGGCACGGCCATGGCAATGGGATCTGTTATGTCCTTGAGAACGACGGTTTTAAGTTCTATCACCACATCGGGTTTTGCGATAATCGCTTTTTTGATTTCGATTTCGTCGGCGTAGGCCGCCATCACATCACCTTTTCGCACTGCTGAAATCACATCTGGATCCCAGGATGGATATTCCAGGATCACAGCATTCGGAAAAAGGCGATTAACATACTGAACCCATGAAGTCCCCCCTTTGACACCAATTTTTACGGTTGGGTGATTCAGGATTGATATCAGGGAGCTGTTTTCAGAATATGTCGCCATAAAAAGACGATTCAACAGCATGCCATTGTAAAGCGACACATACGGTTTGGTGAAAAGCACCTTCCGGGATCGATCCAGGGTTTTACTTAGAAGGGAAATCGCCACATCTGCTTCGTGTCTTCCCAATATATCAATGAGGCTATCAAATTTTTCTGCTTTTCGCTGAAATTCACAGACAACGCCCAGCGTATCGGCAATCCCCAACGCTAGTTCCACATCCACACCACAGAAATATCCATCGCCAGATGGCTGACAACGCATACCTTCCGGTGCGGTTTTTCCGGGGATATGCATAAAAAATGGCGGAATATCCTTGTAATACATCGCCACTATCAATTTGCCCCTGTCCATGATGCGCTGGATATCTGGCGGATAATCAGCAGTTTGCGCCGTAATAGCGCTCAACAGCACCCAAGCGCACATCCATATCAATCGTCCGATACTTGACATTGTTGACCCTTTTGGTGAATTCATCATTCAGAATTATCTTTTTTTCTGCGTATTAACAGCATTGTAATATCATCGAACTGTTCGATACCTTTCATGTGTTCATTTACATCCTGTACAATGCGTTCCAAAAGCGATTTTGCGGAAACAGCCGGTTGTCCGATGATATCCTGAACACGTTTATCGGAAAATAATTCCATATTGACGTTATGGGCTTCCGGCAATCCATCCGTATAGGTGATCAACGTATCACCAGGGGCCAGCACGACGCTACGAAATTTATAGCTCATACCGGCCATTGCCCCCAGAACTGGCCCCGTCAGACGCAGGCTGTCCCTGATTTTGCCAGATACGTCCACAATGTACGGCGGGTTGTGTCCGCAGTTGACATATTCGAGCAAACCGCTCGAAAGCTCAAGGACACCAGCAAATACCGTTGCAAAAAAACCTGTTTCCTCCTGATTTTCAGCAATATAATCGTTGATATTTTCGATCAGCACATTCATTTCCAAATTGCAGGTGTCATCCTTGCCCCCCCCCAAAGCGTCCCTGAGGGAAAAAACCCTGAAAAGAGTTCGGATAATCGCAGCAAACATCGCAGGCCCTACGCCTTTGTCACACACATCAGCAATTACAAAAAATAATTTTCCGCCATCCTCTTGCAAAAAAAGGTCATAGAAATCTCCAGCAACATGACGGGCCGGAAAAAAACATGCCTGTATTTCCCAGCCAGGTAGTTCCGGAAATGTCTTGGGCAGCAGACTGTTTTGAATCTGGCTGCAAATTTCAAGTTCGGTTTCGATTTTCTTCTTTGCGGCGGTTGTCTCCCGCATGTTTTGGATATATTGCTTGAGATCGCCCGTCATGGTATTGAACGCGTACGCCAGGCTTTCCAGTTCATCGCCTGTTTTTACAACGATATAATGATCGAGGTTTCCATTTCCTATGGTGATAACCCCTTCATGAAGCGCCAGTATGGGTTTGGTGATTCTTCGGGAAATCAAAAAGGCCAGTCCTGTAACAGCCGCCAGCATAATGGCGAAAATGACAATCATCAGGGATCGAACTTCCCTACGCTGGTTTTCGATATCCTGTTCGGTTTTTCTGCCCTCAGAATTTATTTGCGTCTCAATGCTCACAGCCGGTGCGATGATGGATGCAACCGGCATTATCACTCCGAGACTCCAGTTAGGAGCGGAAAGAGAAGCGTAGGCCAGATATTTATCGCCGTCTTCATTGAATATATCAATGCCGCTGACCCCCTGAACCATTTTGGTGACAATTCGGCTTAATGAATCGTTGCCTTGGCGAAGGAAATTTTCACGTTCAATATCCTCGCCCCAATGCCTGCTGTTCAAGGAGCTTTTGGGATGAGCAATGACACCGCCGTCTGAATCCAGCAAAAACATACACCCGTCAGCGCCAATATGCTGGGTTAAAACGCCTTCTATCAATGTCCCCAGACTCAAATCAAGCCCAACAACCCCGACGAGTTTTTGATGTTGATCATAAATCGGCTGCGAACATGTTACAGTAGGCACTCCGGTTGTTATATCCGGGTACGGCGCTATCCACCCCAGACGGCCTGTGGATACTGCACGTTTATACCATGGACGTTTGCGTGGATCGTAATCCGCAGGCGCATCCGACACCCATGGAAGCACCCGGCCTACACCGGATTCAGTAACAACAAACACCGATCCCAAATTCGGGTTGTCCTGACGAATTGCGAAAAAAATCTCTTCAAGATATCGGGTCAAGAGAATATCCTGTTTCTGCTGTTCATCAGCCTCCATATCCAGTGGTATGGTGTAATGCACGGATGTTTTCTGGATATCAGCAGGCTTTTCTCGCATTGAAAATGAATCTCGCTGAACGCAAAAAGGCTCTGGGTTTTTCCAGATGGCTTCTGTATATGTTGCAATGATTTTGGTCTCGGCCTCTACTTTCTCAAGATAAGAATTGCTCAGGGAAGCCTGATCCAGTGCAGTTCTTAACAAATCCGCTTCAGCCTGACGGCGTAGAGCTTGAATGCTGTTTTCAACGGCGTAATCCTTCAGCGCCGTGTACTTCTGCAACATGAAACTGCCGATAATCGTCATGTTGTTGAATGTCGAATAGGCCGAAAAGATCAGCAGAACAATACACAGCGCCAACAGGATTGACAGCAGTTTTGTCTTGATGCTGAGTCTCAGCCGGGGCGATTCATTTTCTTGTTGTCGAGGCATCGCGCTTTTCCATTTTATCCTGTTCATTTTGGCCAAAAGATAAGACCTGCCTTATTTCTACCGGAGAGACTGCATAACCGCCAATAGATTGGCGGATAACTCTTTGTCTGCATGATTTTGTTTTTGAAATACAACGCCGGCAAGGAGATAATAGTGTTTTGAAAAAAATGCTTTTTGTTCCTGCTGAAGTTCAGCAATTCTGTTTTTCACCTCTGGTTGGGAACTATAAATGCCAAAGGTTAATGGTTTGATCAGAAAATCAACCACCGAATATCCCTGCTCACTGGCATATTGGAGGAGTCCGGCGGGATTTGAAAAACTGGATACCATCAGCAATACGGTCGGATATTCCAATGACAGGAGCTTCCTGCTGATCATACTGCCATCTACTCCGCCGTATAGTCCTTTTATGTACAAACAACTGTCCGTCCAGGCCGGAAGGTACGGCGGGTTGGTGACAAGCGTGCTGGCGTAAGGCTTCTTGCAGGCATCAAAGAAACTGACGTGATGAACAATATAGTGCTGTTCAATCTGGTGTTGTTTGATCTTGGTGTTTGCATAGTTCCAGGATACCTCACTGATCTCATATCCATGAATCACGCCCTGAAAGCAGGCGCGAAGAACTGCTTCAATCATTGGCATGCCATCTCCGGAACCAAACTCATGAATTACGGACGCTGTTTGGCAATGCCCGCCCAAAAGTATATGCAGGCATTGAGCGTAAAAGGCGGACTCTTCCGGGCAAACAAATACATCTTTGCACATATTGCGATTCTTCCTGAATTAAACACCGCAGGGGCTGTTGTGGTGCTGTATAATTTATCCAGATTTACAGCAATTTCTTTTGAAACGAATATCCCAGGTGCGCATAAGCGCTTTGGGCCGCACGTCTGCCGGATGAAGTCCTCAATATCATGCCGATTTTCAGCAAATAGGGTTCAACCACATCCACCAGTGTATCTGTTTCTTCCTGAAGGGTTGCTGCAATGGCTTCAATACCTACCGGACCACCATCATAAAAATCAATCACGGTTTTCAGGTAGCGCCTATCCAGATCCGTAAGCCCTTTTTCATCCACTCCTTCAAGAAGTAATGCCGCATTAACAATGGCCTCCGTTATTGCTCCGTCTGCTCGAACCTGAGCATAATCCCTTACCCGTTTCAGCAGGCGATTGACAATTCGAGGTGTTCCACGAGATCGCCTGGAAAGCTCCTGAGCGCCAGCTTTATCAATGGCGATATCCAAAAGAGCGGCAGACCTTCTGGTAATCTGAACCAGTTCTGTTTCACGATAAAAATCCAGACTTCTGAATATCCCGAATCTGTCCCTTAAAGGCGAAGACAGCAGGCCGACCCGCGTTGTGGCGCCTACCAGAGAAAATCGTTCAAGTCGAATACGATGGCTTCTGGCATGAGCGCCCTTGTCAAACACAAAGTCAACAGCAAAGTCTTCCATGGCGGGATATAAAAACTCCTCCACGGTTTTTGGCAAGCGGTGTATCTCATCCACAAACAACACATCCCCCCTGGACAGATGGGTTAAGATGCCGATGAGATCACCCCCTTTTTCCAAAGCCGGGCCTGAAGTTACGGTCATGGCGCCGCCCATTTCATTGGCTATGATGTGGGCAAGTGTGGTTTTTCCCAATCCAGGAGGACCATGAAACAGTACATGATCAAGCGGTTCTTTTCTCTTCTTTGCAGCTTCAATTGCAATTATCAGGGTTTCAACCACTTCCGATTGACCGACATATTCGGATAGGCGTTCGGGACGAAGCGACAGCATGTCATTTTCGATGTCAGCCGGTTGGCAGGTACCAGCTACAATACCCTGAGTCAATGCGGGAGATTTTTCCATTCTATCTTTTTAAAAACTGTGAAGGGTGAATAGTGAAGTCATTCACCCTTCATGTCTTCACTTTTTGCGGTCATTTTAGCTTGGCGCGAAACACTTCTTCAAGAAGGGCTTCCGGTGTAATAATTAGAGGATTGAGTGTCAGGGTTTCTATCACCCTTCGTTTGGCTTCAACAGGTTTAATCCCAAGTTGTTCTACAAGAATATCCAGAACAGGCTGAATCAGTTCATCTTGTTTAACCGTTGGCCGGCCAGTTTCAATCTTTGACAAAACAAATTCATCCAACTTTCCAGCAAGAGATGCAATCATTTTTTGTGCGGTTCGTTTCCCAATCCCCTTAAGTTTTTGAAGCTTATCAAGGTCGTTTGCTTCAATGGCGCTGGCGATATCATAAACAGGGACTGTCAGCGCCTTGGCGGCTTTCATGGGGCCGATGTCTTCAACAGTTATCAGTCGCTGAAAAAATTCTTTTTCTTCATCGGTATTAAACCCGATCAGTACGGGTTTAGGCTGTTTTTCTGTTTGATGAAAGTATATGAACAGCGACACAGCGTCCCCAACTTTTCTTTCCTTTAACGAATCCATGACAATGGTTGGGAGTAGCACCTCGTACCCTATCTGGTTGGCAAGAATTAGTATTCGATCATCATTTTTCTGAAGTATGTCGCCCTCAATATATCCGATCACTTCTCGCTCCTCAATCCACGACCCTGATATCATTGTAACGCAACAAGCCAATCATCGCCAGTCCCAAGGCATCGGAGGCATGATCCGGCTTGATGGGCGCAGTTAAGGACAGCCTGCTGCGAACTGATTTTTCCAGTTGGCTTTTGCTGGCATTGCCGTTTCCGGTAAGCACCTGCTTGGCTTCACGTACCGGAATTTCCTGTATCGGAATGTTGTGAAAAGCGCCCGCCAATAGAATGACACCGGAAACTTTTCCCAAGGTAATACCGGAACGGGGAAATTTCTCAAGGGAAAACACATCTTCAACAATCATCATATCAGGTTTTTCAATGGATAATGTGTGAAGAATCTGTGTATAAATCTGACTCAGGCGGAGGGGCAGGGCAATGCTGGCTAAGGTGTGAATGCTTCCATAAGAATAACTCAGGATGGTTAATCCTTTTCCGGAAACAATTCCAATTCCTGTTGAGGCCAAACCAGGATCTATGCCTATCACCTTAGTCATGGGTTATGGATACCATCCATCCTACTGGCTGGATTAAGAACCTTCAAGTTTTTGTTTGGCGATTTTGGCTTCGTTGCTGGAAGGATATTTGTTGATCAGTTCTTTCAGGATCAGTCGCGCATTGGACTTGTCTCCGAGATTATAAAACGAAAAGCCCTGTTTCAGAAGCGATGCCTGTACCTTATTTCCCTTTGGGTAGTTTTCAATCACCTTCTGGTATTCCAGAATGGCTTTTTCGTACCACTTTTGCCGGTAAAAGATTTCTCCAACCCAGAACTGGGCGCTATCAGCAGTGGTGGATTTGGGATACCGTTTGAGAAACTCCTGGAAGCTTGTTCTGGCGGTTTCCAGCTCCCCCGAATCAAAATCCTGCTTGGCCTTGGCGTAAAGATCATTTTCAGCCATCTCTTTTGCAGGAGAGACATCGGCTTTTTCCTTGACAGTGGGCTTTTCCGGAACAGTCTTTCCGGGAGTTGCTTTTTTTGTTGCGCCGTCCAGAGCAAGGTATTCTTCTATTCGAAGCAACCTGTCTTTGATTGAAAGGGATGTTTGTTCCAGATTATTCACCCTGACTTCAATACTGTCACCGGTATCACCGGAAATCATGGCTTTTTGACGATAAGCTTTTTCTTCAAATTTTCCGTTAAGAAGCTGAATCTGCTCTTGCAGCCTGTCAACGGTGGCATAAAGCTCAGCATACTGGGTTCGAAGCTGATGTTCTTTTTCAGTCTGGCTTTTTCGAAAATCTTCCATCCGCAGTTGAAACTGATCTCTGGATTTCTCAACATCAGACCCGCGAAGCTCAAGACTCGAAATCCGGTTGTCAGTTCTTGCAACCTCCTGACGGGTTGCACATCCAGCTCCCAGGAGACCAGCACATAGGAGACCAGCACACAGGCAATTTGATGCGTAAATAACAGGGTTAAATAAGCTATATTTCATGACAATACATTTACCCATGTATGAATATAAGGATGGACCCAAACGGGAAAAACAAAAAGCCTTTCACCCGTGTAGATACGAAAATGGCAGGCAACACAGTCTTATGTGCTAACCTGCCATTACCAAACTAAAAAAAATCTATCACAAAACTTTTATTTCAGAACAAAATGAGCCCGTCTGTTTTTGGCATAGGCGGATTCTGTCTTGGCAGGATCAAGAGGTTTTTCTTTTCCATAGCTGATCGTGGTCATTTTGGCAGCCGGAACCCCCATGTTGACGAGGAAAGCTTTCGCAGATTCCGCACGTCTTTCACCGAGAGCAACGTTGTATGCCACGGTGCCACGCTCATCACAATGACCCTCGACGGTGGTGGCGGTATCTGCATTTTTCTTCAACCAGTCAGCCTTGTCTTTTAGAATGGCCTGAGCAGTGGCATCCAGCACAGCACTGTCAAAAGCAAAATTGACATCCTGTTTCATGAATTTTTCTCGAGCTGACAGCGTTGCACTTTTGCCAGCATCGTCCGGAGCAGGAGGCGCAGGAGGCACCTTTTTTGCGCTATCATCGGTTTTTGAAACGGCTGCTTCAGGCTTTACTGCTTTCTTGGCGCATGATGCGGTTAACATCAAACCTGGTACGATAAACAACATTGCTAAAATTACCCAATACCTTCTCTTCATTTTACTTCCTCCTTTTAATAAAAAAATTAATTTGTCACACCCGGTGACCATTTGGGCTCTGATTGCTGACCTGGCGTACTCATCAACCTGCGTTGATCCGCCCCGTAAGCAGTCATAACATAAATCCTTGATGTTCCTTCTCTGGTAGAGCTAAACGCTATCATACTGGCATCAGGCGACCACGACGGCGATTCGTTGTCTCCCTGGCCGCGGGTAAGCTGCATCAGCCCCTTGCCATCCACACCAAGCAAGCAAATATTAAATCCGCCGCCTTTTTCCAATGCAGTGTAAACAATTTTATCCCCTTTGGGCGACCATTCCGGCTGCGTGTTGTTGTTTCCCTGAAACGTAATGCGATCGGCCTGTCCGGAATTCATATTTTGAACATAAATCTGGGGGGTTCCGCCCCTTCTGGACACAAATGCCATTTTATTACCGTCCGGCGACCAAGTCGGGGATACATCAATTCCCGGACTATCAGTCAACCTATTAATAACTTTTCCGGTTCCGGTCAACAGATAAATTTCAGGATCTCCAGAAAAAGACAAGGATGCCGATAGCTCCAACCTCCCGGGAACCCACGCCGGAGAAATGCCCATGCCTTTTTTATCCACCACGGAAGTTCGTTTATCAGAAATATTCTGAATAAACAAGTCCGGTTTTCCTTTGGAATATGATGTGTAGGCGACCCACTTGCCGTCATGCGACACTGCAGGAGAAAGATTAATGCTTTGATTGTGCGTGATCTGGGTGGGATTGTATCCATCAAAGTCGCAAATATACACTTCTTTGTTGCCTGATCCGGAGGAAATATACACGATTTTACTCTCGAACAAGCCGGTGCTTCCAGTAAGCAGTCCCATGATTTCATTACAGAATCTGTGAATCATGACACGTATATCTTTCACATTCCCGGTATATTTTCTTCCGATCAACTGCCGTTCATTGTAAGTGTCAAAAAGTCGCAATTCCATTTCAACCTGGGGATTGTTTAAGGCGACAGAGCCGGTTACCAGAAGTTCGGCGCCAACTGTTGTCCAACCCTTGAACATTGGTGCGGCAACGTCGAATTGCCGGTCATCCACCAGAAAAGATCCCCTGTCCAGGATTTTGAAATAACCCGTAAAAGAAAGCGTGTCCGAAAGCAGAATGGCCCCGGTTTGCGCTGTTTCAGACTCGGCGCCATTTCCGGAAGCAGGCTTAAAAAAAGGTATGGCGATAGGTACTTTCCTTAACAACGGATTGTTGATATCGATATAGTCGTATTTGTCGGCGCCAAAAGCCACTCCGGTCGATAGAAGACCAACCATAATTATTCCCAAGACCAGAAGGGTGTGTTTGACAGCCAGGGTTTTTCCGCATCCGGCGTTTCCGGAATCCACCATCATATTAACTCCGTTTCAGTCCTTTAGGGGTAAAAATCAGCCCCAAGTCATAGTATGGGCGTGTATATTCTTTGGGTAACGGCGGCAGCGGATTTGATTTTTTTACGGCCTTGAAGACAGAATCATCAAAATAATTGTTACCGGATTTTTTTTCGAACCATATATCAGAAATCTCACCATTTTGCATAATTTTAATCACGATAATGGACACGAGATCTGTTCGTCCGCTGAAAAGCTGTTCATTGAACACCCAGTTGTTATTGATGTGGTCGGGAAGCAGCGACCTGTAAAAATCAATGGGCTGTATTCCAAACGCCCCGGTTCCTCCGGCGCCTCCACCCCCACCGCCACCCGAAGCATGTCCGGATGCAGTTTCCTTTGACGGGGACTTGGCCGCTGCAGCTTCAGTTTTTTCAACCTTGCTTTTGATACGGTCCAGAGCAGATGT
>CAIMCT010000277.1 GCA_903839535.1 uncultured Desulfobacteraceae bacterium | reverse complement strand
TTTCATGATAAAAAATTTGTTGCGTAGCGGAGTAGGTTGCCGTCCGATGTTCAAATGCCCGAAAAGAGACTGGAACTGATCCTCCATCGCTACATCATAATAATGCGCCAGCATGGACAGCAGCAGGCTTTTACCGAACCGCCGAGGGCGGATGAACAACAGAGAATTACCCGTATCTTCCAGGGTGCGGATAAAATGGGTCCTGTCGCAGTAAAAGTAGTTTTTCGTTACGATTTCCTTGAAGTCGAAAATACTGTATGGGAATTTCATTATTCCTCCTGTATCTTTGGAAAAGAGGAGCCAAGGAAGGTCTTGTCGGTCTAAATCGCCATGATCCGAATCGCTGTATGATTGTCGTGGTTTTTCTTCGCCCGGTTCAACAGCAGCATTTCCCCCTCCGGCATCCTTCATATTACATCAAAAGTAGTTGACACTTTTTTGATGAGCCCAATCACGATATCAATATTCTTCAAGCCACTGATACAACGGCATCAGCCGGATCGGACGTTCTGCATCCTGCCACTTGAACGTTTCTGTCCGGTTTGCACGACCATTCAGCAGCAACAGCTCATCGCAGTGCAATTCCTGAGATGCCTTGATCAGCGCCCGGATTTCCCGCTTCAGAGTCTTTGGGTTGGAAATATCCGAGCAGACCTGAATCAACCGCGTAATACGAAGACCTTCTTTAACTACAAAATCCACTTCCTCATTCTGTGGACTCTTCCAGTAGAATAGGGAAATCCGACCGGCGATTTCCTCTTTTTTCAGCGCAACAGCTACCAGATTTTCATAAAGCGCCCCCCGGTCAGAACTGAAACGGAAGCCAGTCGATATCGCCAGCCCATTATCGGTACAGTATATTTTCTTGTTCTGCCCCACCTGATTTTTCACCTTGAATGAAAATCGCGGAATTGAAAAAAACAGGTAGGCTTCCTGCAGGTAGCGAATATACTTGTCGATGGTATGGACGCTGCGGCATCTCGTAACCCCGGCAAGAGCATTGTATGAATATTCTCTGGCAATGTTTGACATAAGATACATGGCCAGGTCTTCGATCCCCTGAACCGACCTGATCCGGTATCGTTTGACAATGTCTTTGTAAATAGTCGATTGCAGAAGGGTATGCAGGTAATTGTGCCGGTCGATCTTTTTAAGAAGAGGCTCCGGATAGCCTCCCTGTTCCACATAGATATCCAATGCTGCCATTTTCTCTATTTCGGTCTTTTCACCGCCAGATGTCTTGAGGTATTCCGCAAAAGAAAAGGGAAACAGAACAATGGAAGTATGGCGGCCCGTAAGATGTGTGGCCAGCTCCGAACTGAGCAGATTGGCGTTGCTACCGGTAATCAGGAGGCGTAGTCCCTGTCGTTGCAGGCGGTTGACAAAAAACTCCCAGCGGGGAAGATTCTGAATTTCATCGAAAAGCAGGTAACGGGGATTGTCATAGACTGCATTTACCGCACCGATGATTTCATCGTAATCTTTGATGACTGTTAACCGTTCATCATCAAAATTCACATAACCGTAAGCGGCTGTTTGTTGAATCAGGTGAACGGCATAAAACGATTTTCCAGCTCGGCGCGGACCGGTGATCAAATGGATCAGGTCGTTTCCAAGCTCCAGAGGGAGGGAAATTTTCCGTTCGACATACATTTCCTCAAACCGGTTTTCCAGTTCTCTTTTTTGGACAAGAACGATATCTCGTAACATAGTTATCCTTTGATGCACAAAATAAGTGATTTTTGTGCATCATGAATTTAAAACTGCACGATGTCAATTGAATATGTGTACATTGCTGCAAGTAGGGCGGGGTTTGTACCCGGCAGAAATCGGTGGAACGCAGCAACATTTCACACGCCATATTCCGCCCTACGCAGCTTGCCACCAAATCCTTTCATATCCCAAAGACACTACGGCATATCTCCGCAGATTCAGATCTCCGTATTTTGTGTCTAATGCAGTCCCGTAGGCCGTTACCTGGGTGATCGCATCCGCCATTTTTTCCTTCATGGCCGGCATGGCTTGCAGTGCTTTGGCGCTTAGCTTGCGGGCCTTCACGCCACTCAATTTCACTTCGGAAAGCGGCACGAATTTAAACTCGATTAGAATGTCATAAACCTTCACCTGTCGCATGTCCGACCTTCGGATCATTGTTAGATCAGCATAGCGCCGGCTGATTTCCTTCTC
Organism: uncultured Desulfobacteraceae bacterium; assembly: GCA_903839535.1. Lineage (GTDB taxonomy): Bacteria > Desulfobacterota > Desulfobacteria > Desulfobacterales > Desulfatirhabdiaceae > RAAP-1. The sequence continues at coordinate 4,844 of CAIMCT010000277.1, read as the reverse complement.
CGAATCCATCACATACAGGATATCGTTATAGAGCAGGGTCAAAAATGCGGTCTTTACAGTCAACTCGTTGGCCCAGCGATAATCACGGGTGTGAAATACCTTGAAATACCGCTGCTCCACAAAATCACACAGAGGCTGTATATCCCCGTACATGTAGAGATTCTCAGCAGTTAGACGGCCCTCGTCACGCATGGCCGGTTCCGGTAGCAGCAGTTGCTGGAGCCGCTCCACATAAAGTCCGCGCATGACCAGATTGGGAACCTTCAGCCTTAATTTGAGCTGTTCGGTTTTTCCCGCAAAGGTCAGTACACCAAAATAATAAAGCAAGGAGGCCAGAAACGAGTGATCCTTGCCGGTATCCGAGAGCATCTGCCGGATGCCAAAGCGGTCCGATATGACCGGATTTCCACGCAATGATCGGTTTGCATCATATCCAGGATCATCTGTCTGCCCTGAGGCATCCCGGATATGTACTGCAGCCTTGCCTCATCCGCAGCCAGGTTGGCATCCAGCAGTTGATCTGGATGGGTGCAGGTTTGTTGAAAGGCTTTCATGAAATACAAGGCGAGAGTGGGATTGTAAACCAATTCCTTGGCGTTGGCTGCAAACTGATAACCGTTGTACCAGGTGCGCATCATGTTGAGTGCTTCGATCATACTGCTTTCATCCAGTTTGCAAGATTGAATGATGTCAGAAAGAGCTGCCTGCACTTCACTTTCTTCAAAACCGCACAAGGTGTTGAAGATTGGATTAAGATAGATGTTTTCAGCGATGTTATACCCGCTGGTAATATCACTGAGAACCACCGGCGACACTCCGGTGATAAAGGTTCGTGCAAAACCGTTGCTTACAGAAAGCGATTTCACCACCTTGAACAGCGCTTTCAGCGGCCCTTTTTCATAGACCAATGATTTATATGTCTGCAGCCCAGTTGGCATATCCATCATGACTTCATTCGCAAAGTTGTCGTATTCATCGATCAATAGATACACCGGGTAGGGTGTCTGACTGACCGCCGTAATTAAAGATTCAAGAGAATAGATGGCGTTATCCCTGTCCACGCGAATTGGGTTGGGAATAACGAATTGGTATTTCTGATAAAATCTCTCTATCTGAGCATTTATATGGTCGAATAGAGACCTGCGGATATCCATTGCATCGCCGGTTGGGTCGATGCTTGAAAAATCCCATTTGAGGATGAAAAATTTATTGTGAAGGGGGGTTGGCTCTTTGCCGATCTTCAGATGCCCGAAAAGTGATTCAAACTGATCCGTCAGCGCCACATCGTAATAATGCGCCAGCATGGATAACAGCAGGCTTTTACCGAACCGCCGAGGGCGGATGAACAGCAGAGAATTACCTGTATCTTCCAGGGTGCGGATAAAATGGGTCCGGTCGCAGTAGAAATAATTCTGCGTGACGATTTCCTTGAAGTCGAAAATACCGTATGGGAATTTCATTGTTCCTCCGGGATATTTGGAAAGGGTGCGCCAGGGCTGGACAGCCTAAATTGCCCTGATGCCAATCGCTGTATAATTGTCGTGGTTTTTCGGCGCCCGGTTCAACAGCAGCTTTTCCATTTACTGAAGCCACTGTGCAGTTGAATCTGAATTGGACAACAGTTCCTCCATTTTGTTTTCCAGTATATACTCCCAGAATCCGTCTGTACACAGCAATGTTGCCTAATGCCGAACCAGATGCATCTGATTGCGGCACCGGAAGACCGAAAAAGCTTGCCCCCCATGATGATAACGCGAAGAGGGAGAAACAAGGGGGGTAAGTCCCTGTAATAAATCAGCTAATTTGATACCACCATTACCACAGGATTGAGATCAGTGAGTTTGCTCCATCCAGTGCCATCCCATTTATTGAGGCCAGTTGTTCCAAAGTCCACATAGAGCGCCGAATCCGAGGCCACCATGTTTTCAGGGTTGACGGGTGTGAGTTGGCTCCATTTACTGCCATCCCATTTATATAATGCTCCAAAATCCGCATAGAGCGTTGAACCAGATGCGACCATGTTTTCAGGGTTGGCGAGTGTGAGTTGGCTCCATTTACTGCCATCCCATTTATATAATGCTCCAAAATCCGCATAGAGCGTTGAACCAGATGCGACCATGTTTTCAGGGTTGGCGGGTGTGAGTTGGCTCCATTTACTGCCATCCCATTTATAGAGGCCAGTTGTTCCAAAGTCCACATAGAGCGTTGAACCAGATGCCACCATGTTTTCAGGATTGGCAGATGTGAGTTGAGTCCATGCAGTGCCATTCCATTTCTTGAGACCATAAGTTGTTCCGAAGTCCACATATAGCGTTGAACAGGAATAAATCATATTCTCAGGGTTGTCCGGTGTGATATTAGTCCATGCAGCACTATTTGAATTGTAGCCCCATAGACCTGAACTGGCAAAGTTTGCAGCTAATGCTGTAACTTGTTCATCAATAAGTTTAATAGGATTTATTGTGTTGTATTGAACCATCTTAAATGCATCCGATAGTTCAGCAAGAGATAAGTCGCTGTCATCTACTGAAACATCGGGTTTTAAACCAGCAGGGTAAGCTTTAAGATTGCCTTCATCGGATGTATATTGTGTCCAATATGGTGTATAGTATGTACCACTATTATGTAATGATCTGTCAATCTGAAAATGTAGATGTACGCCCCAATCGCCACCTGTGTTTCCCATTATCCCAATTTGCTGTCCAGCAATAACATCTTTCCCTTTAACAACTTTTGAGTCTATAGAAGCAAGATGTCCATATATCGAATAAAATGTACCATATTCTGGATACTTGGTGTGTTCAAGAATTATATAATTCCCAAATCCCGATCCATTTCTGCTTTCGATAACCTTAGCATCACCTATTGCTATAATATTTTTAGCTGTTCCAGTTCTCGGCACGATATCTACTCCAGGATGTCCTCCAGAACCTTCACATCTTGTTGGTGCATTTCCGCTGTATTTACCGCCCCAAACCATCGTATACCAGGAAGCTGGGTTATTAGTATCGAAATCACTGCCCCCATCAACGGGACATGAACTGAATCTTATGCCATCAACTGGATATGTTCTTGTTCGCCTAACTACATTAAAATACTCAGTATATTGATAGTACCCATTATATAGAACTTCAACACGCCATGCACCCTGTATAAGTGGCAACAACCATGACCAAGAACACCCGCTACCAGTCCATTGGAATTTATAGGAAGATGAAGTGTAATACCCATTAGGTGAATACCATACCCAAGTAATGGTGTCGCCCAAATAAATTCCGGAAAGATAGTTCCAACTCATTGCCGAATCCCCTGTTTTGAAGGAAGTAACCTGAGTTGGAGTGGCACAACTTGAAGTTGAAGGCAGAGGATACAAAGTCATCACATGGCGTGTAATTGTTGCAGCATCTGGTGCCTCAATTGAATCATCGGGGGGGGGGGCATCGCTAAATGAGCCAGAACAAGCAGGCATCCCGTAGGCATCAGCCTGCCCTGTATCCGGAACAGGAGACGCCAAAACAACCGCTGTGAAAATCGTTAAAGCAAAGCATACAAATATCAACATCAGCTCTTGTCTTTTCATTGAAGTCTCTTTTATCCTCATTTTTAAGATGGTGGTTGCCATGCTCAAAGTCAGTTTGAGCATGTTGTGTGAAGTTATGGTGAGTGATGAAACATGACAGAACAAAATGAAATAATCAAGCAGATTATTTGCCGGGTAACCTATTGTCTGAACGAAAACCCCTAACCATTGAACAATAAGCGATTTTAGCCACTCACATAAAATCAGGCACTTGTGTGGAGAACAAATTTACCCTGACCAATGGTCAAAAGACTTGACTCAATTCGTATTTGGGTCACATAATACCCTTAATCAAGTAGAAGGGGTTTTATATGGCCAAGAAAACACGTTCTCTATCCAGTCTCCCTCCAGAAGTGGCCGATGTCGTTTCCCGGTTGGGGGACCACATTCGAATCGCAAGAAAACGGCGAGATATGACCCTGGAGGAGTTGGCCTCCAGAATGTTCGTGACCAGAAAGACTTTGTCGCGTCTGGAAAACGGTGATCCAGGCGTTTCCCTGGCAGTCGTGTCGTCCGTCCTTTGGGTTTTGGGGTTCGAGAAAGACATCCCGGGGATCGCCAATCCGGAAAAGGATAAGGTTGGGATATACCGGGATCGTTAGCATCTCCCCAAACGGACGCGGCCTTCCAAAGTTAGGGATGATTTGGACTTCTGATCATGGCGATTGCGAACACGATGCGCCGCCACACGTCCGTAAATGACATCCAGGAGTTGTTCCGGTGCATGGTATTGCAACATTCTGGTGTGCAACACAGACGACCCGAAACCGTCCGGTAGCCTCGGTAATCAATATGGAAGACTTGAAATCTCTGGAACAGAGCAATAAACGGAAAGGACTTATAGAAGTAATCGGAAAATGGCAAGGGTTTGATGAACTGAAGGGCGCCATTGACAAAGTAGTCGAGTACCGTCATTTTGAAGGAGCTGGCCGGAATGTATCTCTTTGATACGGATGTCATTACAAACCTCCTCAAGCAAATACCTTTTCAATCTCTGAACAGGTAAGGTGTCCCACGAAGACTACACCGCTTGCCACCAAATTCTTTCATATCCCAGAGACACTACGGCATATCTTCGCAGATTCAGATCCCCATATTTTGCATCTAATGCATCACCGTAGGCTGTTACCTGGGTAATCGCATCCGCCATTTTTTCCTTCATGGCCGGCATGGCTTCCAGTGCCTTAGCACTTAGCTTGCGGGCCTTCACGCCACTCAATTTCACTTCGGAAAGCGGCACGAATTTAAACTCGATTAAAATGTC
>CAIMCT010000276.1 GCA_903839535.1 uncultured Desulfobacteraceae bacterium | reverse complement strand
GCATCACATCCTGCTTATTCAGATTTTTACCGTGAAAATACTTTTAAACCACGAAACACACGAAAGACACAAAACAAGTAAGGGCGACCGGCCGGTCGCCCCTACCGTCTTCGTGTTAGAAACGCTCTTGTGTCAGCTACCAGTTTTATATATTTTGGATATTCATGGAGGCGCATAGACCATGCCATGGGAGTTTATTCCGACTTATTCCGGAATCATGATTCAGTAAAATCAGCCGGGGGCGTTTTTAAATAAGGCCGGAATTTTCCCTTGTCATTGGCTTTGGCGTAAGCATCATCCGGATTGATCATGCCTTTATTCAGCAGGTCCATGATGGCATCATCCAGAAGCTGCATGCCGTAACGCTTGCCTGTCTGGATAGATGATGGAATCTGAAAAGTCTTTCCCTCGCGTATCAAATTGCGGACAGCCGGGGTTGCGATCATGATTTCCATCGCTGCACAACGCCCCTTTTTATCAATCCGCTTGAAAAGAACCTGGGCAACAACTGCTCTCAATCCATCCGCCAGTGTGGAGCGAACCTGTTCCTGTTGATTGGCGGGAAAGACTTCAATAACCCGGTCAACGGTCTTGGCGGCGCTTGACGTATGCAGGGTTCCAAATACCAGATGCCCGGTGGAAGCCGCTTCAATGGCCAATGAAATGGTTTCAAGGTCCCTCATTTCGCCAACCATAATGATGTCCGGGTCTTCCCGAAGCGCCCCTCTTAAAGCGGAGCTGAAAGTTCGGGTGTGAAGCCCCACTTCACGATGATTAATGATGCAGCTCTGACTCTGATGAACAAATTCAATGGGATCTTCAACCGTAATGATGTGATCCTTACGGCTGCGATTGGCGACATCAATGATTGCGGCAAGGGTTGTGGATTTGCCGCTTCCGGTGGGGCCCGTGACCAGAACAAGCCCTCTGGGCAACAATGCCAGTTTAGGTATAACGGCAGGAAGTCCCAGTTGCTCGGCTGTCTGAATTTTGCTGGGGATTTGGCGGAAAACAGCGGCTACTCCATATTTTTGCATAAAAAAATTGGCCCGGTACCTGGCAAGTCCTGGAATCTCGTAGCCAAAATCCACATCCCCGGTTTCTTCAAAAATCTTGACCTTGTCTTCAGGGGAAATCTCATACAACATGCTTCGTAGAAAATCATTGTCCAGCATCTTATACTTGATGCGTTCCATTTCACCGTTAATCCTGAGAACAGGGGGCTGCCCCGATACCAGATGAAGATCTGATGCGCCCTGGTCATGCATCAATTTAAAAAAAGCATCAATCTTGGCCATTTATGTAATGTCCTCTGTCATGGCATCATAAATTCACTGAGAAAACTCACCGTAACCGTTCACTCCCTCTCCCATCGGGAGGTGGCCGGGGGGAGGGGCTGAACGATTATGACCCACCAGTATGTTTTGGCGATCTGGACCGATCATAATCATCATCCCTGATTTTCATCTGTGTCTTTCCCATTTCAAGGAGCTTATGGTGGGCCTCTATGATGGAATGGAGCTGGGCTTCCAGTTGAATACGCTGGCTTTGTAACTGAATGATATCTTCATGAATCCGGGCAAGTCGATTGCTTGCGTTATTTATGATCTTTTGAGCTTTAAATTCGGCATCCGAAATAATCATTTCCGCGGATTTACGGGCGGTTTCACTCATCTGGTCGATGATTTTTTCAGAATCCGTTACCGTTTGTTTCAAATTGTCTTCCCGCACGGCAATCCCGCTTCGTTCCTGTTTCAGCGTTTGATTCTCCTCGGAAAGCCGCTCATTTTCATCATAAATAGCCTCAAGGGTATGCGCAATCTGTTCCAGGAATTCGTCCACCTCCTGAATATCAAATCCCCTGAACCTAACACTGAACTGATGCTGCTGAATGTCCAGCGGCGTGACTTCGATATTTTCTCTCACGATTTAACCTTACATCATGCTGATTGATATTCTTTTTAGCGTGTTAACCACAAACGTCTGTAAAAAAATAACCCCCAAAAACACAATAATGGGAGAAAAGTCAATTCCGCCGAAACTGGCCGGAATACGCGAACGAATCTGAACCAGCACTGGCTCGGTTACGGCGTTGATAAAGCGAACAATGGCATTATAGGGATCCGGATTCACCCATGACAGAATAGCCCTTGCCACAACCACCCACATATATAAGTTCAATGCAATATCAAGTACTTTAGCCACAGCCATCAGAAAATTACCTATCATGTACATTCGATCACTTGCCTTTCAGTGGACACAAGAATCCATCCAATCTCCTTTCCGGGGAGAGTAATAAATGGGAATGAATTGTCACATCCATCCAACCACCAAATGTATCTTTTGTTCACCGTCTTCTGGGTGGTGGAATGGAAATGGCGTGGGAAAAAGAAACTTGTTTCTGGCATGGATATCACTAAACAACTCAGGGAAACTGAATTTAAGAGGCTCTTTTGGAACAGGAAACACCAAAAGACAAGACTTCATGAATCCGGTCCAGAACGACGCAATCCTCCATACAGCCTGGAAAAGCATCCCGGATCTGGCATTCCCGACAAGGGCTTTTGACCAGATAACCAATTTCAAAATCGAATCGGTATTTAAAATTTTTTTTAATTGGTATATAGTCCATAAATGAAAATGAGGATCAAGACGTAATATTGGCGGATTGTTATCATAAGATTTCGTGGATAACAAGGAATTAAAATTTATTACAGTCATACAGAAGGGGTGTTATGGATGCAGAAAAGGTGTTTTCCCGGCGTTCGCTTGGCATTATTTTACTGTTTATGGGCGTGTTGTGTTTGCTGATTCTCACATTGGGGTATTGGGGTATTGGCCATATTTCGGTCAGACTGACGGCATTGTCATCAGCGCATCCCGATATTGCCGATTTCAAGGCGGTTGCAAACTGGATCAGCGATGCCAAATGCGGCTTCATCCGTTATTTATCCCCTATGATTGCTGCCGGGTTTGCCTCATGGAGTTTATTGCTGTGGCTGGCGATTCGTCGCAAACCATCGAAACTTCAAACTGATTTGCCCCAATCCCAGATCCGTGAACCCGAGAACCGCCTCGACAGGGAACAGCATGACAAGCGAGTATTTATACATCTGCTGAGCATGTTTCAGCGTGAAGGCAGGTTGCTGGATTTTTTATCGGAAAATATAGACGACTATGAAGATGCTCAGATCGGCGCTGCTGTTCGCAGCATTCATGAAAATTGTAATAAGGTCACCCTCAAGTACCTGTCGCTTCAACCAGTTCTGGATCAGGAAGAAGGTCAGACACTTACTCTTCAGAAAGGGTTCGACACCGCCGCCGTCAAACTGGTGGGAAATGTCGCCGGAGAGCCGCCATTTACCGGTGTCATCCGCCACAAAGGCTGGAAAACGGCAAAGCTGGAACTGCCCACCCTGTCCGCAAGTCAGGATGCATCCCTTATTGCTCCAGCGGAAGTTGAAATTTCATAGTTCGTAGAAAGGAAACCACCTTGTCTTTCCCAGAATTTATTATTGGAATTGATCTTGGCACCACCAACAGCGTGGTGTCTTATGCCAGAGAAGATGGCTCAATACAGGTTTTCGCCATTCCTCAGCTTACCGGTCCCGGAACAATTGAAAAACAGGATATTCTTCCCAGCGCTGTGCTGATTCCCGGAGAAAACGATACACCTGTTCAGGCGCTTGTCTTGCCGTGGGATGCTCATCCCACGCAAGCCATCGGCGAGTTTGCAAGAAACAGGGGTTCTGAAATTCCCCACCGTTTGATTACCTCGGCTAAATCCTGGCTTTGCCATGCTCTGGTTGACCGGAACAAACCCATTCTGCCGTGGGAAGGGCCGGATAACCACCTCAAGCTGTCGCCGCTTGCCGCGTCAGCAGCCATTTTACGACATATCCGGGATGCCTGGGATTATGAAATGGCCAGAACGCCATCCGGATTCGATGATCACCTTCGAATGGAAAACCAGGATATTTTGCTTACGGTTCCAGCCTCGTTTGATGCTGTCGCAAGAGAGCTTACAGTGAAAGCTTCACTGATGGCAGGCCTGAACAATGTGACCCTTCTGGAAGAACCCCAGGCCGCCTGCTACGCATGGATTGAAGCTTCAGGGGATAACTGGCGCAGAAAGGTGGGAAAAAATGATTTGATCCTCGTTTGCGATATCGGCGGCGGCACAACGGATTTCAGCCTGATTGAGGTGTCTGAACAAAACGGAGAACTGGCTCTGGAGCGGATTGCCGTCGGCAATCATTTGCTGGTGGGCGGAGACAACATGGATCTGTCGCTGGCCTATACCGTGTCACAGAAAATGGCTGAAAAAGGAACCCGTCTGGATGCCTGGCAGATGCGCGGCCTGTGCCATACCTGCCGAAAGGGGAAAGAAACACTATTATCCGGCGGTTTATCCGACAACTATCCTATCACCTTGCTGGGAAGGGGCAGCAGCCTGATTGGCGGAACACTGAAGGCCCGGCTTTTGGCAAAGGATGTTTACCGGGTTCTGCTGGAGGGATTTCTGCCTAAATGCGAGCTGTCCGATGCGCCAGTAAAGCAGCGGGCCATGGGAATTCGGGAAATCGGCCTTTCATATCAATCAGATCCCGCCATCACCCGCCATCTTGCCTGGTTTCTCAGCAGCCAGGTTGATGAATCTGGAAAGCAAAAGCTTCCCACTGCCGTTTTGTTCAATGGCGGCGTGATGAAAGCCCCCCTGCTGCGAAACCGGGTCGTCGAAGTATTGACAGCGTGGGCGAATGCCGCCTCCGGTCCTTCCCTGCGGGAGCTGCCTTCACAGGATTTCGACCGCTCAGTTGCACGGGGCGCCGTTTATTATGGCCTTACCCGTCGCGGCGGCGGCATTCGTATTCGCGGGGGTCTGAACAAATCCTACTACATTGGAGTTGCGGCATCCATGCCGGCTGTACCTGGAATGTCAGCACCGGTAAAAGCACTGTGCGTGGCACCTTTCGGCATGGAAGAAGGCACATCGCAGGCTATTGAAAACCAGGAATTCGTTCTGGTGGTCGGAGAGCCGGCCCAGTTTGATTTTCTGGGGTCAACACTGCGCCATGAAGATCGGCCCGGAGAAGTGGTTGAAGCCTGGGAAGGCGAAATTGAGCTGGCTACAACTCTGGAAACTGAACTAAGCGGAGATTCAGGCACCCTGATTCCGGTAACCCTGGAATCCCGCGCTACCGAGATCGGAACTCTCGAAATCTGGTGTATTTCTCCGTCGGACGGACATCAATGGCGTCTGGAATTTAATGTGCGGGAACACACTAATTAAGGGTAACATAACGCAATCCAGAACCAATCTCAATACACCCGTGATCGTTTCGGTATCTCGCAGAACCGATATTCCCGCATTTTACATGGAATGGTTCATGAAACAGGTGAACAGCGGAGTGTTTGAAATCCAGAATCCTTACAACGGCCGGATATCCTGTATATCCGCCGCCCCGGACAATATACACTGCATTGTTTTCTGGTCCAAGGATTTTGGCCCTTTTATTCGGGGAAATTATGGCGATCTTCTCGCTCAAAAAGAGTATCACCTATTTTTCAATTTCACCATCAATTCTACGGATATGATTCTTGAACCTCATGTACCATCCTTGTCGGAGCGGCTTGGACAATTGGCTTGGTTAAGTCGCAGATATGATAAACGGAGCATTTATTGGCGGTTTGATCCGATTTGTTTCTATCAGTTTCACGGCCATGGAAGACATCACAATCTTCACGATTTTCTCCAGATTGCCGATGCTGCATGCGACTGCGGAATTCAAACCTGCATTACCAGTTTTATGGATCATTATCCGAAAATTCATAAGCGCGTGCGATCCATCAACGGATTCTCATTTTTGGACCCTCCAAATGATCAAAAGATTGACATCCTTGTCAAAATGGAAGCGATCCTGCAATCCAGACGCATTCGATTGTTTACCTGTTGCGAGCCGGAACTGATGGGTCAGCTTCCTCCACATTCGAAAATCGGAAAAAGTTCGTGCATCTCCGGTTCTCTTCTGGTAGAAACACTCGGGAAAAAAATAACGATACGACAGGATAGGGGACAGCGAATCCAGAAGGGTTGCGGGTGTCAGGCATCTGTGGATATCGGATGCTACAGCCGCCATCCATGCTACCACAACTGCCTGTACTGTTATGCAAATCCCAAAATGCGATATTTACCGTGAGAATACTTTTGAAACACAAATAGCCATGAATAAACATGAATAAAAAATACTGTTATTTCAGCAAGTAGGTCAAGATGTCGCAAGCCAAAATGTCTTCTTGAGCGACTCCCTGACTAATCAGCTTGCTTTTCTCATTGGATCATGAAAGGAACATATTATGCAGAAATGCACCTTGTTTGACAACTGGGGCACTTTTAACAAAGGCATGAACGCCAACAGCATTCAGTTGTCTTTTGCCAACCACCTGCAATACTCGCTTTCCAAAGACCAGTACACGGCCACAAACCGGGATATGTATTATTCACTGGCTCTTGCCACCCGGGATCGACTGGTGGAGCGCTGGATGCACACTCAGCAATGCTATTACCAGCACGATGCCAAGCGGGTCTATTATCTGTCGGCCGAGTTTTTGATGGGCAGGCTTCTGATCAACAACCTGATCAGCCTGGGAATTTATCCTGAAGCTCAAAAAGCCATGGAAGGGCTTGACATCGACCTGGAAGAGCTTTCGGAAAACGAGCCGGACATGGGCCTCGGAAACGGTGGTCTTGGCCGCTTGGCTGCTTGCTTTCTGGAATCCATGGCAACGCTGGAAATACCTGCTTATGGATATGGCATCCGCTATGAATTTGGCATCTTCGACCAGGCCATTCGGGATCTGGGTCAGGTGGAGCTGCCGGAAATATGGTTGAAATATGGAAACCCATGGGAGATTCCCCGTCCCGAATACACCCTGACAGTTCATTTCTACGGCAAGGTCAAGCAGATATCGTTTCCGGACGGAACCCTGAAAACCGAATGGGTGGATACCAGCGATGTTATTGGAATTCCCTACGACACGCCCATTGATGGATATGGCAATGGTACAGTAAACACCCTACGATTGTGGTCGGCCCGTGCATCCAAGGAATTTGACCTGAAGTATTTTCAGGGAGGAGACTACCTGAAGGCTGTCGAGGAAAAAAATATCTCAGAAAACATCTCCAAGGTGCTCTATCCCAATGACCACATATATGAAGGGCGGGAGCTTCGCCTGAAGCAGCAGTATTTCTTTGTTTCCTGCTCCGTTCAGGACATTGTGCGCCGGTATCTGGTGACCCATACCACCTTCGATGAATTCCCGGACAAGGTCGCCATTCAGATGAACGATACCCACCCGTCCCTGGCTATCACCGAGCTGATGCGGATATTAATGGATGACCACGGATTGGCTTGGGAAAAGGCATGGGACATCACCACCCGGACCTGCGCCTATACCAACCATACCCTGCTGGCGGAAGCCATGGAAAAATGGCCAGTCCGCATGTTCGAATCCCTGCTTCCCCGACACCTTCTGATCATTTACGAGATCAACCGCCGGTTTCTGCGGGATGTATCTGTTCGTTATCTGGGAAATGAAGAGCGGATGAATCGGATGTCCCTGCTTGAAGAGGGTGCGGAAAAACAGATTCGCATGGCCCATCTGGCCATTGTCGGTTCCCACTCGGTGAATGGAGTCGCCGAGCTTCACAGCAGACTGCTCAGGGAAAAAGAGCTGAAGGATTTCGACGAACTATATCCGGGAAAATTCAGCAACAAAACCAATGGTGTTACGCCCCGCAGATGGCTACTGGCTGCAAATCCGGACCTGTCGGCCCTGATAACCAGCCACATCGGAGATACATGGATCACCGATCTGAACCAGCTTGGAAAGCTGGAGCCGCTGATCGATAATCCGAATTTCAATTTGGCCTGGCAGGAGGTCAAACAGAAAAACAAGAACCGGCTTGCACAGATCGCCCTTAACCTTACCGGCGTTCAGGTCGATCCGTCATCCATTTTCGACATTCAGGTCAAGCGGATCCATGAATACAAGCGCCAACTAATGAACATTCTGCATGTGGTTTACTGCTGGCTGAAGATCCGGCAGAAACCGGACCAGGCTTTTTACCCCAGAACCTTTTTCTTTGGCGGTAAAGCCGCCCCCAGTTATACCACCGCCAAAATGATTATTCGCCTGATCTGTCATATCGGGGAAATGATCAACCGTGACTCTCTGATAGAAAAGCGGATCAATGTCGTTTTTCTGCCTAATTATCGCGTATCGCTGGCTGAAAAGATATTTCCGGCATCCGATGTGTCCGAGCAAATATCTACTGCAGGCTATGAGGCTTCCGGAACATCCAACATGAAATTCGCCCTGAACGGTGCCCTGACCGTCGGCACTCTGGACGGCGCTAACGTGGAAATCCAGGATGAGGTGGGACCAGAGAACATTTTCATTTTCGGGTTGACTGCTGATGAAGTTCCCGCCATTCGCCCTTCCTACAACCCGACAGATTACTATATGAAGGACCCGATCCTGAAACAGGCGATTGACCTGATTCGGGAAGGGTTTTTCTGCCCCGAGGAACCGGATCTGTTCAAACCCATGATGGATGGCCTTTTGAATGAAGACCGCTATCTGGTGCTGGCGGATTTTGAAGCCTATCAGCAATGCCAACTGAAAGTGGAGGCTCTGTACCGGAACAAGGAAGCCTGGACCGCCAAATCCATCCTCAATGTGGCAAGGGCCGGAAAGTTTTCTTCGGATCGCACCATCATGGAGTATAATCGCGATATCTGGAGAGCAGAGCCGTTATCGGTTATTCGATGCAAACGGGAATTAAGACGTGCTTGCTGAAGCTCAGCCGGTACTCTTGCTAAAGCCTCTTATGGATCAGTATCTGGATTATCTGATGTTCGAAAAAGGGCTTTCTGTCAATACACTGGACTCCTACAGAGGGGATTTAAACAGGTTTGCAGACTTTCTGGACACCGGAGGCATCCGTAGTCTTTGCGATGCGGATTCAGCCATGATTCTAAGACACCTGATCTGTTTAAGGGATTCCGGAATGGGTCCCAGGTCCCGAGCCAGGCATCTGGTGACTCTGAGAGGGTTTTTCAAGTTCATGGTCCAGGAAAAAATTCTTGCGCTTAATCCGGCCAGAAGGCTTGATCTGCCCAAAAGCGGCCTGAAACTTCCAGATGTACTCTCGATTCAGGATATCAACCAGCTTTTAAACATGCCGAATCCCAAAAAGCCTGCGGGCGTTCGCAACACAGCGATGATAGAGCTGATGTACGCCGCAGGGCTTAGGGTATCTGAGCTGGTTACCGTGAAACTTCAGGATGTCAACCTGAACGGCTGTTGCGTTCGTGTTTTTGGAAAAGGTGCCAAGGAACGCATGGTGCCATTTGGACAGCCAGCCCGGCAGAAAATCGATTTTTATGTGACAACAGCCAGACCAACCCTTCTTAGCCCGCACACCAGCCCATTCTTGTTTGTCGCAAGGGCTGGCAAACCGATGACCCGGCAGGGTTTCTGGAAGATTCTCAAACAGTATGCTCAGGCTGCCGGAATTCTCAAACCCATCACGCCCCACAGCCTGCGTCATTCCTTTGCCAGCCACCTTCTGGAAGGCGGCGCAGACCTGCGATCCATTCAAATCATGCTGGGGCATGTGGATATTTCAACCACCCAGATATATACCCACGTCGCACGGGATCATCTAAAACGCATGCACGAAAAATATCATCCCAGGAGGGGAACGTCCCCATCAAGTTGATGCCGGCGGAAGCGGCGGGAATACGGCGATACATCAATCATATTCCTGCCTTTTGCCATATTTATCAATGCCGCTGTCGATTACAAAGAAAATGAAGATTCCTGCAGCATGGAGTAACAGATCAAAAACTGATGCATGGCGGGTAGGCATAAACACCTGGGAAATTTCGATGGTCACGGACAGGAACGCGGATGTATAGACGCTCCAGACGCGGGGACTTTGAGTAAGCTTTTGGTAAAGTCTGGTGGAAAACATGAACCGGATCAGAAACGCCAAGAGGACAAATGAAAGAACATGGAGAAGGTTGTCACCCCCGATGCCCACCCTTTTGTAAATAATATGAAGCGTTCCTGCGCTTACAAAAGACATGTAGAAGATGATCAGCGTGTAAGACAGCGTGATCGTGCTGGCGGCAATTGATTTTATCATGATCGTCATATATATTATCGGGTGTTTAGTGTCTGCCATGGACATAGCGGGCATGAGGAGACCGACAGAAGTAATGTCTTTCCGAAGGCCTTACGCTGTTTCGGAAACTCGACTTTAGGGCGTGGAATGCAGAACCCTGGCTATCATTTCAATATCTTTAGCGAACAAGGAATTGGGTGCTTCAAGCAATACCGGTTTTAGTCTGGCGACGGCAGTACCCACGGCGGCATCTTCACGCACGGTTAATATGATGCTGCTTTTAATGCTCAAGTATTGATTCATGAGATTCTGCAACACTTTACCCGTCTCGGCATCCTTTCCAGACCTGGCCCGGTTGACTACAACAATAGGTCTATAATTGGTCAGAATTTTGCGTATCGAATTTGCTTCGGCAACGTTGATATTGTTGACTGCTTCCATAAACCCTTCCATGGTTTTTAGTTTCGGGTAACTATCAAAATCCCGAGCTTTGTCTAAAAGCTCAATCAGCACCGTCTGCTCTGAATGTTTGAAATGCAAGGTGAGCCGTCTGAATATCAGGGTTTTTATAAAACTGTAAGCATTTAGCAAGGACGGTACTTCTGGTGTTGTCACAAGAATTCCCTCTTGGGCTATGATTAAAAAATCGACGACATTGAATGAGGCTCCGGCACCTAAATCCAACAGGACAAAATCGGTTTTTAATTGGGAGAGATTATGGATCAGTTTTAGCTTTTTGTTGTAGTTAAGGTTGGCGATACCGGGTACATTTCCCCCACAGATGATACCCAAATTATTAATACTGGTTTCCAAAACGATATCAGGCAGGTTTGCGATTTTGTTTAATACAAAATCATCAAGGGTGGCTTTTGTTTCTCTTATTCCAAATAATGTATGAAGATTCGATGCTCCCAGGTCAAGATCCACGGCAATGACCTTTTTTCCCAGCACAGACAGGGCGATGGCCAGGTTGGCGGAAATGGTTGTTTTGCCTACTCCGCCCTTTGGCCCCACAATAGCCACAATCTTTGTATTCGCTTTCATCGACAGACCCATTATACCTATAATTTTAAAAACTGTTTCAAATCGGTCTCAAGACTTGGCTGTTTCGCTTGCGGGGTTTTCTCTCGCAAAGCAAGCGCCTCTTTAACTTTCGAGACAATCAGTTCCGGGGATAATGGATCTGTTAGATGCAAATTATTTTCCATGGCGAATTCACCAACTTGCTTTTCAAAGGAGTTGATATCTACCGGCCCGCCGAGAACAATTAAAAAGGTTCTTTGTAGCTTCGAGTATATATTCGCCAGAAAAACAATTTCATCTCTAAGAGCATTTTTTAAATCGGCAATAAGAACATCAGGGTTATGCTCAAATACAGCCACCTGCGTATTGCCTAATTGATTTACCAAAAGCGATGTTAAACCATTTCGTTTCAGTATTTTATTTAAAATCCCTCCTCTGGTTTTATCAGCAGAATAGATGATTACCGAAAATGCCATAATATCCTTAAATATTCATCTGTAAACAGATTCGGTTTTATTCCGCTTCGGTCATAGCCATAATCAAAGCACCCTTGGCGGTTGTGTTGAGTGGATCGTCAGCCAGACGCACGGTGGAAATTTCAACCGGCAGCTTGTAATTTTTAAGGGTTTTCGTAAACCTTTCGGTGAACCTCTTCGGCATGGCTGTTCCGCCGCTTAAAACAATGGGAATAGGGTTTGCTATCATGGGAATCTGATCTGTGGAGGACAGCACCCGTTGCATACTATCAATAAGTTTATTGATGAGGTCATCATAAAAAATATGAAGGGCAGTCATAACTCTGTCCTTTGGCTCACTGCCAAGGTCGAGTTCATGTTCTTTAATCAGCTTTATTTTGGTCGCAGGTTCTCCAACAGATTGTCCGACCATCGTATCGATATAGTCACCTGCAATTTGCAGGCTATAGGTGATAACCGGAAACGATAAATAAGACAGACAAACGTTGCACATCCCTCCGCCCAAGCTGATGCCGATACCAGTGTGGTCTTCGTCTGACAATTCTGATAACACTACAGTCATGGCTTCATTTACGGATATGGGGGTGTAGCCCATGTGGCTTAGAAAACGCTTGATGATAGATTCATGGTACAACACGCTGCCGGTACCGTGTAAAGGCTCGCCAGGGACGGCAAAGCATATAGTTTCGCCAAAACGTTTGGGCTTGTTGAGCAGTGAAACCACCGCTGCCTGAATAACACTTACACCTTCTTTTTCAACGGTGCTTAGAATTCCATTTTTAATTGATCGCCGCGTATTGGTATTAAACATATTGGCGAAGCTATCGGCCGAATAGCCGATGATATAGAATAAATCTCCCAATTCGTAGTATAGAATTTCGTTGTTGGAAAGGATTCTTTTTGCGAATTTTGACTTTGGAATTGTAAAAAAAGCATTCAACTGTTTGGTGGTTTTGATGTGGTTCACTTCGTTTTGTGCGATCACGATGTGGGTTGTTCCCACATCCAGGCCGACAGGTCCAGATGGGCTTTCCGCCATCTGCCCCGTCTCTCTTTCCTTAGCCACCACCGGTTTACGAGATGCATCTGTTGCATTTTCCATTTTTTTATCTTCTTTTTGAGTGTTCGAATTCATTTGTGAGACATCCGTATCGCCCATTTCGTGTCGATTTATTTCGGCCAAGCGTTCTTGAAGGTCTTGAAGATCTTTTCCCTCAGGCATGATTCTTCTCCTTTGTATTATCTCTTGATTTATAACAATATTTTAATAAAAACGGCTAAGATCATTTCTTTTTCAGCACCATCGACACTTCCATCCTGTTTTGCGCATCTACAAATTCAACATAAATCTTTTTGAGTATCGCATCATACCATTTTAAATTCGGCAGCCGTTGTCCTTTATTCACCGAGATTTCTTTCAACCCCCTACTAATTGCAGATAAACGATTAACCACAATTGATTTTTCATCAACTATTTCATTGAACTCGTTTGTCAGTGTCTCATTAATCGTTGCCGTTGACTCCCGATCTTCTCTTGCCGCAGTTATTCTTAGCAGCAATGAGTTTATGTCGTTGATCAGCGCCTCTTTCCTGTCATATAATTTTTCGATATTGTCAGTACAGATTTTTTTTCTGCTGTCGTAAGATGTCATATAGGCTTGAGCTGAAGATATGGCGATATCAATACCGTCCAGCTCACCAGTCAAATTGTTTGCCTGAGCTTTTAATCGGTTGTTTTCAGCTTCTAAAAACAACTTTGTCCTTTTCAGCTCTTCCAATTCTTTTACGGCGTCGATCATGTGTTCATAGTCATCGTCACTCATGTTCGTCTGAGCTGTAGAATTCGGAACATAGTTGGCATCTTCCATAATGATTTCCTGTCTTAATGGAGTTAATCATTACATCTGTGTTCCAGAAAACTGCATAGAACACAAGAACCTTTGGGGCGGCTATCAAATTACCGTAATGATGGTGTAAATGGTTTTAATTTTCCCCATCCATCATGTTTTCCTGCAAAATTTTACCCGTATCACTGTCCGATTGTCCTTTGTAAAAAGATTTTTTAGCTTGCAGTTTTGAAGTATTCAAGGCCGAATGAAGTTCAGAAATCGCCGCTCTTGATGCTTTGAGTTCTTTTAACAAACTAAACTTTTCATTTAGTACATCGTTCATATCTTGTTGCAGTGTTAGAAATTTGTCTTCCTGCACAATTTTTTCACCATTCAAAAGATTAATTGTGCTTTCATACTCACTGATCTTTTCCATCGCAGTATTCAGGCGAGATTCATAAAAGTTAATTTCAGTTATAAAATCTCTTTTTTGTTCTTCGAGATCGGTGTTTTTTTGTTGACTTTGGACTGAGGTTTTCTTCAGGTTGTCTAATTTTAATGTATATTCGCGAATGGCTGCCTGCGCGGCATTTCTTTCTTCGACTGAATGATCAATCTCAATCTGCAGCTCTCTTTTGGATGGGATTTCTTCTTGCATCCGGGCGATCTTGGCTTCAAGCTCAGATTTAACTTGACTTAGCTCAGCGATAACAACTTTGGCGTCTTTCAAATCTTTTTCGAGTAAAACATTTATTCTCAGGACGCTTTCGATCTGTGTCTCCATGTTTTTAATGATCATATACATGTCATTAATGGTTTTATCAAGGTCAACAGAATACACGCCAGCCTTTAGCAGCTCAATCTCCTTTAATTTGGGGATACGCATCAGGGGAGCTTTTGCATCGACCCGCAGTTGGCCCATATCACCTCGGAGAATTGCCTGTTCATGTTCATCAACATTGGGAAGGCTGCCCCAATCCCACTTTTTAAGCGTTTCATCAAAAGAGGGTTCCATCTTTGTGGTGGTATCAATAGGTGTCATAGCTGCCTCTATAATTTTTCTTGTTTGTATAATAATTTTTCTTAACATTTGTTTCAATTAAGCGCATCCGTTCATAAAGGCTTTCAAGCGCCCTGATCGTACCGCTGACGATACCATCAAGATTTTCCATGTCGATATTTTTCTCGGGAATCTCTTTTTCCAGCATACTCATTTTTTCAATCATGACACCGGTCTCACCCTTCATAAACCCGATGTCTTTCACGGAGCTGTCGAGGGCAGAAATATTTGCCTCCAGGCCTTGGGTAACACTATTAAGGCATTCTTCTGAGCGCAATTTTTCAGATTCAAAGAATTCCAATTCGTTAAGCAAACTTTGTTCCAATGTTTGTATCCGAACCAGTTTCATTTTCAGGCTGTCGGATTGCTTGAACTCCTTTTGACACTGATTTTTTTTGTGTGCAAGCCGAACCTGGATATCCTTTATAGTGTTGGCCATAAAATGGTTGGATTCTTCAAGCATTTTGATTTCAGAGTTTATATGATCCATCTCCAGTGCAATATTAGCCTGGAGACTTTTTACAGAATTGGCCATAAATTGGTTTGATTCTGCAAGCATTTTGATTTCCGAGCTTATACGATCCATCTCCAGTGCAATATTCGATTTGCCTAAGGGGAAGTCGCGCTTGCCGGCGATATTTTCCATCAAGCTCCGCCGTCTTTCGCTCCAACTCTCTTTCGCTGGTTGTAAAAAAGATGCGGAGGAACTTCCATCGTTTTCAGAGTCCATCATTCTCTCCACGACTATGCGATAGCAATTCCAGCATTTCAGATGTATGATTGTTTTCGTCATGTGCGCCGTCTTCTGCAACTGCCGCTGCCGTATCATGGAACGATTTCTTTTCGGACTCTATGCTAAGAATCTCGGTTATCCCGGATGCTATGCTAAGAAGCTCCGTTATCCCGGTCTCCATACCCGTTGCAACGATTTCGGTCTCAACAGCAGTCGAATTCTCTTCGCTTGAGGCAATATAAGCATCATCTGTCGGGACCGCCACTTCAACCGTAGGGTCCGCCTTTTCCAGTGTATGATAGATTCCTTCGCTAACGTCATCTTCCGATGCCGCATCAGATGCGTCCTGGAATGCCTGCTCTTCAGTCTCTACGCCCAGCTCAGATATCTCTGTCTCCATATCCGTTGCAGCGATTTTGGCCTCGACTGCAGGCGCTCGGTCCTCAGTTTCGGCAATATAAGTTTCATCTGTTGGTACTTCCACTTCAACCATCGGCGCAACATCTTCTGGCGTTTGATCAATTTCTTCAATTGCGCCGTCCTCTGCAACCGACTGGGATTTATCCTCGAACGCTTTTTCCTCGGTCTCTATGCCTACGAATTCAGATATCCCGATCTCCATACCCGTTGCAGCAACTTCGGCCTCAACTGCAGGCGCGTTCCCTTCGGTTTCGGCAATATACGTTTCATTTGTCGGTACTTCAATGTCAACAATTGGCTCAGTTTTACTCAATGCAACTTCGGCATCAACTGCAAGCACGCTCTCTTCGGTTTCGGCAATATAAGTTTCATTTGTCGGTACTTCAATGTCAACAATTGACTCAGTTGTACTCAGTTTGTCGCTACCAAGCCGTTCCTTTTGCCACCAATCCTTAAAGCTGTTAATGGCTTCGACCAGCGCGCTCCTGGAAGCATGGATATCAAAGGTGATATCCTCACCGCTGATAACTTTAAGAGCTTCAAGCGCCTTTACCCGTACCTCAATATCTTTATCGCCCAACACGTTAATTAAATGCGGAACGGCTGCATCATCCTTAAGATTAGCCAGGGTGGATACTGCAGCCCTTCTGACACGGGGTTCCTCATCCCTCAGGCACTGAATTACGGACGGGACAGCTCCCGCATAATCTTTCCAACCAATGAATGTCAATGCAGTTCGCCGCACTTCTGGATGACCATCTCGCAGCGCTTCGATTAGCAGCGGCATTGCATCTTCATTATCCGCCAGTTTGTAGAGGCCACGCAAGCAACCGATTCGAACACGATGCTTGGAAGAAACCACCTCTTGCTTAAAAAGGGGAATCGCCCGTGCATCACCGATGGTGATAAGAGAGTTGATGACTTCGGAAGTTAAATCCAGATTTTCAAACTTTACAGCTTCCAGAAGAATGGGAACCGCTGCGGTGTTACCGATTTTGCCCAGCTCTGCTGCTGCAAGGCATTTTATTTCCATTTCGCTATCGAGGAAATCACCGGCAACCTTGCTAAAAATTTCCATCTCGGAGAGTGACTCAAATTCACCGCCTTTAATTGCTTTTTTAATTGCAGCATCGACAAGTCGGATAATCTGTTCGTTCGTGGCTTTATCTTTTTTTGCTTTTTCTTTTATTTCGGCGAGGCCGGTCGCCTTTTTCTGTTCTTTCTTCAGTAAGGATGCAGCTGCCTTATCGTCCTTAATGTCAACAATCCGGGTTTGAAGGCGTTGAATCTCTCTTTCGTATTCCTTGACATCGGCAATCAGCTTTTTAACTACATCCGATTCGAGAGGCCTTTCATCTCCGGAAAAATTGGCACCTTCCTTTCCTATTTCAAAATACAACTGTTTAATCTGTGTTTCATATTCCGTAATTTTCTTTTCTATGCGAGTTATTTCTCCAGGCTTGACTATCCCTATACCCTTGGTGATCAAATCTTTTGTTTTTTCATGCAGGTCGGGCGCTTTTTTGGCTGTTTCAATCAATTTTAAAAGAACGCTGGCAGCGGCATCATAGACAATTATCACTGCATTACCGCCGGCATTCAATGCTTTAGCCACCCCACCCATAAATCCTGATCGTTCTTGAGTTTCAGTCTCCATAAAAAGCATCCCCTTTCTTGAAATTGGTTTTTAAAAGGTTTAATAAATCATATCGTATAATGGACCAACGTACTCAACCCATTGTTTATTGTGATCTTCATATATAATCTGTAATTCATCCGTTATGGCATCCAATTCCTGGTTGATTTTGCTGACTAAATCAATCTTTCGATTCAAAGTATCCGCTTCAGCAGTAAGATTCAGACTTTTTTCTTTTTGGAACTGAATTTGGGCACCTATATCGTCAATACCGTCCAATTCATGCTTTAACGATGTGAGATAAGTATATTGCTGCATTAATTCGGCTTTAAGCGTTTTTTCGTGTGCCAAATTTTCATCCAGTCCAACTATTTCGGATTTTATACGGTCTATTGCGTTAGTCAACCGTTCTGAATCTGTGATCAAACTATCTTTGTGAGATTTCAACTGATTTAATGTCGCAAATACCTTTGACTTATCAGTTTCACCGCCTATATCCGACAAAATAGAATTATACTTATCATCCAGGTCGGCATTTTCCGCCAAAAGCATAATCTGGAGGCTCTTTTCGTTTTCCTGAAGTTCCTTCAAATCAGAAACCCGTTGATTAATTGTATTAATCTCAGAATTGATCTCATCTATATAATTTTTTAAGTTTTTTTCAAAATTGCCTTGAAGAGTCTCATAACTGTCCTTATCAAAATCAGAAGGCATCAGGCCTAAAATGATGTCTTTCGTATTTTTCATTATTGGCATTTTTTCTATCAGAGTTTCAATTTTCTGATTTAGTTCGATGATCTCTGTTTGAAATTTCTCTTTTTGGGAGACAACATTCTGAAAATTTGTATCCTGAGCTTTACACTCACTCTTTAATTTCCCCACGCGACCGCTAAGACGAACAGTCTCTTCATTTATTTTTGGCAAAAGAGCTACTTTGGTGTTGAAATCTTTTTCATATATTTTCACCCGAAAGTAGTTGGCTTCTGCTGTTTCCCTTTCTTTTACAAGACTGGAGAACGTAATCGCAGCTTTTTCAGAACTTTCTTTTAGTACTACAAGTTCAGGGGCTTCCCTTTGAAGGTTGCTTTTAACCATGCAGATTTTATTTTCAAGAAATTCAATGTCATATTGGGCTTTCAGTAACTCGGAAAGCAGCGTTTTCCGGGTTCTGCGCTCGGCCAATACTGCGTCAACCTTTTCCAAAATAGTATATAAACGATCATTATCAGAATCAGATGATTGGCACTGTTGCTTCAACATTGTTTTCTCTCCACAATCCCCTGTCATTGTCCAGGATTTCATCCAGTTAAAATTTGCGTCAGCTCATCAAACTTATCCCAAACACCCTGAAGAGCTTCTTCCATCTCGGCTTTCCTGACCAGTTTTTCCATCAGTTCGTCTGATACCTGAGTCATATTTCTTTTTGCATGATCACTGGCTACTTGTGCGGTATTTACCTCAGATATTATTTGTTCATAGGGGCCGACTGCGGTTTGCAAAACAACGATCGCATTTTTTGCTTCGGTATTTTGAGTTAGCACTATGTCAAGCTGCTTTCGCTTATCATTCAGAGGTGTTAGCAGATCACGTTGAGTCGCATCCAGGAATTGAAAATCCGCCTCCAACTGTGCAACTTCCGTTTGAAGCAATTTTCTTTCAGTTTCCATGAGTCTGATTGCCTCAACATTCATAACCTTTTGTGCAAGTTCATCCCTGATTGCGGATAATTTTCCAGAGGAAGTTTTTTGTTCGGATAACAGTTGCTCGGCATTCATGCGCTCATCAATACTTTGCATGAAGGCAGTACTTTGATTGTTTAAGTCGGCTTCGACTTCCGCCCTTTCCAGGGAAGTATTCACAAGACATTTGACAATATCGTTGGAAAGATCGTGCTGTTCTTTCTCCAATTCCCCAGCTTTCTGAGAAACCAAATTATATTCAGCCTCCAAAGCAGGCAAATCTTCAGCAGCCTGTTGTACATCATTTACAGCAGCGTTGAGTTGTTCGGTCAGGCTGCCCATCAGCTCCTTTAGAGCTGACAACTGGATTTCCTTATTTCCGACTTCTTGTATCATCGCAATGGATGTTTCATCCAATTCCGACTTTTTGGAATTCATCAAAAAAATATCTTTTTCAATGTCCTTTATCTGCCGTTCCGTTACAGCCAGATTTCTTCGTAAGTCGTCTTTTTGTTTTCTTTTTTTCTCAAGCTCCTGGTTGAGGTACTCATATTGTTCGGCCAAAGTCTCCCGTTTTTTGGCGGCGGCATTGCAGTTTTGACGCAATTCCGAGAGGTCTTTATGGGCGGCTATACCATACATCGGCAACATATCAGTTCCCCGCTATATATTTATCCCATTGTTCCTGAAACAGGATTAATTTCTTCTCAATCCCTTTTTTATCAGCAATCGCTATTTCGACCAAATCATTGGCTTTGAGCAATTCGTTTTTCAAGGTAGTAACTTCCTGAGCAAGCAATTGCGCATTACCGACAGCCTTTTCAAGATTTACCTCAATCCCGGTCTTTTCAGCTTGAATTGCCGCCAAGTCCGATCTGAAGTTATTTTTCAATTCGGCGATTTCAGTTTCGAGCCTGACCCGTTCGATTTCAGCCTGATGTAGCTGATTATTTAACGTGCCCATAATTTCATCATATTTTGCCTGAGAATCACGCAGAATTTCTTTGGCGGCAGGCCGTTTGGCTTCAAAATCCATTTGAATTTTAGATAAGGAACTGCGCATCTTTTTTAGCAGTTCCGCCTTCTCAATGGCAGTCAAGACATCACTGACTATAGATGGATCGCCTTGCCCGGCCCGCGTCGCTTCCGAATGTTCGTCATAAGCCGACTGCTCGGAAACGGTGGTTTGATGTTCGTCGTTTATCGCCATGATTCCCTCATCTTTATGATTTCGATCGCCTTTCTACGAAATTTCATCAAATCTCACAATTATTATTGGCACAGCCCGGATATAACCGTTCTTCTCTTTCCTTGAGACGCGAATTGATCAACGTCTCAATTCCGTTTAGTTGGTCGAACATGTCTTTCAATTCTGCATCGATAAAGATAACGTTTTCTGGTGAAAATTCTTTTAATTCCGCCAATCTATTACCAATGCGATGAATTATTTTATATTTTTTCCGACCCTGTTCGTGGATATCATAGGTCAAAACAATTCCGCGGGTGGTCTTTGCCACGGATTGGCAGCCACTCGCCAACTTATCCATTGCTATATCACCGATATGGGTCATCGTATATCGTAATCCATTTTCCATATCATTGCTCCTTTCGTAGAAGCATGGGCTATCCACCATCAGAACCCAATGCATCCAAAAATTATGATAATCTTTTTGTAATCTGTACTATTGCCTGTTTTCAGCCCTTTTTACTTCCGCTTTTTAAGCTCATCCCAATACTCATCCGGCATGTCTTTGCAAAGCATCAATGCACCATTTGCGCCAGCATACAGTGAATCCTCCACCCGGGTGACCTTGCCATAACCCAGGGTTTTTTTCATATAGGTTTCTATTTCCTTGTGAAGACCAATCATTCGACTGCCACCGCCGGCCAGGATTACATTTTGTTTTAAACCATCTTGAAATTCCGGATCAAAGGTTGCGACTAACTTGCGGATACCCTCAACGATGTCGGGCACAATGGCGTGGCAAGCTTCCCTTAGTTCATTGGTAACATCACAACTGGTGGGTTTGCCTTTTATCGGCAATTCAATAAAAAGTTGTTCACCATGCTCGGAAACAGATGCATTTTCTTCTTTGAACCGTTTAATCATGTTGACAGTAAAATTGGCTTCTTTGTATTTATTTTCGATCAGTTCCAAAAAAATCTGGTCAACATAGTCACCCGCCTTAAAAGTGGTTATTTGATCATCGGGACCGGGAATGGTGCCATGCATTCGGCAAAGATCGGTTGTACCAGCTCCGATGTCAACAATCAGGGCGCTGTCAAGAGCATTCATCCCGTAAGCAACGCAAAAAGGTTCTGAAGCGATCATCACATCATCCAGCACACCGTCGGCTATTTCCAGGAAATCCTTTTTATTATTCTGGGTGGCCAAAGCCGGTGCTCCTATCACCCCCCTAAGAAGTAATTTGTCATCTTCTTCTTCTTCAAATGCGTAGGCAACCAGTTTTCTCAAAAGTGCTCTTGCAATCGCACTTGATTTTAAATGCGCGTCTCCCTTTTTATCGGAATTATCTTGTAAAAGCACACCTTTATCAAAGGGTCTATACAGTTTTACGGATAAGCGGTGCCTAATGGCATCCTCGCCATAAACCATCTCACCGAGTAGCTTCAAAGAAACGGCATCCTTGGGGTAGCCAATAAAACTGGGGATCGCCTGCCGTATTCCATTATCGCACACAATTACGCTTCGGGAAGTACCTAGATCAATACCAATGTTTAATATCTTTTTATCCTTCATTTCTATTGATTTCCTTCCTGCTGATGCCTTAATCGAATATTCTCGTCTGCAATTGCCTTAAAAAACATTTTGTTTCCCTCACTAATCTGTTTCTTTTCCTTGGCCGGTTTTTGTTTTACAGCCACTACAACACCCGACTTTTCAATGTCCGCCAACCGTCTAATGATGCGTTCCAATTTATCATCAATAGCAATTAACCGCTCTTCAATTTCATTCTTTCGTTTAAAAACCTTTCCTAATTTGTCCATTTGTTGCGTACAATAATCAAAGGGAACACTAGCGACCCGCTTAACAGGCTGCCCTATCTTTATTATGCCGAATTTAAGTGCAAGGCCGCTCCTTTTCATATAGCTAAAGGAAACCATTCCTGCATATTCAAAAGCTGCAATACTATAATCGCTTGTCTTGGTTATCATCTTCATAAGCTGTCCCATCAATATTCGAATCAGCAATATCCGGCGTATGTTCGTTACCCTGCTCTTGCCAGAGATATTAACCTGAACGATGTCCAATCCGAAGAAACTCTCGCCACCGATTTCTTACATTTTGGTTTGTTTTCAAATGTTTTTGCCGAGGCTGATAGTGAGACTGATTGGACCAGACCCTTATACTGGCGGCGATATCATCATCCAACGCAATATTACCGCCTTCGCACTCTACAACATAGCAGGGGTAGCGCTGATGCAACCTGATAACCACTCCAGGTCGTATCTGAAGCCCATTTAGTCTGTGCATCCGATGGTCATCCCTGCTCTCGATATAGGCCACCCGAGTGGACTCGCCGATCGCCATTTCAATCAGGGGAATAACCGCATTATTGGTGGTCTTGGCCAGGCGCAGGCAGCAATCACCTTCCGGTATCGGCGTGCCGTGAGGACAATTGCGAGGATGCCCCAACAGCGTACATATCCCATCCACCAATTCAACTGTTTTGGTATGTTCAAATTCACAGGCGCCTTTCTCAAATTCCTCGCCAAAAACATCAAAAAGCAATCTTTCACCAATACGATGGGCGCGGATGATTCGGCGGGCTTGTGATTCTCCATCAACTGATAAAGCGATATTTCGTTCTTCATCGGTAAAAACAACCAGTCCTTCCATCGACAGTTCTTCAATGAATTTCCGGTCGAAATCAGATGCCATAGCTTCTTCAAGATCATGAACAGATACCTGTCCCTTTTCTTTCATTTCCCATAACCGCTCGAGATATTCCTCTTTCGTGTGCCAATTGTTCGCCATCTGATGTTTGCCTTCTTAATATTACAGCAATTTACCTATCGTCCAATTTAGCGCCCCTGCTATGGAAAAGGCGCTCAGGGTAATCGTGCATAGCATTGCCGCCGCGCGTTTTCCGCCAACTTCTTTTATCATGGCGATAATGTTTGCGAAACATGGAGCAAAAGTCGTTGTAATAATAACGGCGATTATACACTGTTTATAATCGAGCTGCCCTTTTTGAATCAGATTGATGATCAGCCCTGCTCCAGCTTCGCTTCTTGCAAAACAAAGAATAATAACGTCAACCATGGCAAGCGGCAGCCCCAGAAACCCTTCAATAACCGGCCGCAGGGCATGCTTCATTGCCTCCAGAATACCAAACTTTTGTAGTAAAAACAATGCAAGGGCTGAATATAAAAAAACCATTAATGATTCGCGTAAAAACCAGTAAAGGCGGTAATAAGTTTTTCTCAGAACCAATCTTGGGCTGGGCCATTTCATATCCGGCAATTCCTGGATAAAAACAAATTTCTCTTCTTCCTCTTTTAATATCAAATTCAAAATCAGGCCCGAAGTTATTCCGATAACGGCCCGAACGGAAAAAGCGATCACGAATGCGCCTACGCCCATTCTTCCAAGAATGCTCATACTGAGTCCTATTTGAGGGGCGCATGGAATGGCGAATGCGATTAAAAAAATGGCGATGTATCGCTCTCTGTCGGATCTCAGGATTTTAGTGGTCAAGGTCGCCATGGTCTTGCACCCAAAACCAAGTACCAAGGGCATTATCGCCCCTCCGCTCAATCCAAATTTGGCAAGCAGCCTTTTAGTTAATACCGAAAGATTGGGGATGTAGCCGACTTCCTCCAGGGTGTTGAACAGCAAAAAAAAGACACCCAGGATTGGAAGAACCGTCAATAATGCATTGGCTATCCCCAGGGAGAGTACACCGTAATCTCCAATCAGCATGTCATGCCAAAATCCAATTGGGAAAATGTCGTTAATCACCTTTTGGACTGGATTCCATATAAAACTGCTCATCAATTCCGATATCACATTGGCGACATTGACAACCAGGAAATATAGGATATAAATGACCAAAAACAAAATCGGGAGCCCCCAAATTGGATGCCGGCACAATCCTGCGATAGTCTGAGCTGCCTGCGCCGGGGGAAGTTTCTGTTTTTTGACAACCCTTTCGTAAATATGATTGATCCAGCGGTTATGAGGGTTTTCGATGGCCAGAATAACATTGCCTCGAAAGTGCTGTTTGATCTTTACAATTTCACTTTTCAAATCGGCTAAAACGGCATCACCCAATTGTTCGGCCACATCCAGATCAATATGGGAATCGTTCATCAGCATCAGCAACGCAATGGTCCTTCTATACTCTATGTCGGATGGTAATTTTGATACCAATTGGAAAAGGCCGTCTTCTATGATATCACCATAGCTGATCACGCATTTTCCCGTACGTGCTCTTAAAATAGCCGTCTTTAACTCGTTGGTGCCTTTGGCCTGCAATGCCATTGACTCGATCACCGGCACTCCCAATAATCTGGACAGGGCGACTGAATCAATCCACATTCCCTTGCGGGCAGTTTCATCAATTGCATTTAAACAGATAACCAGCGGCAAGTCCAGTGTTAAAAGATCGCTGGTAAGGCCAAGCGATTGTTTCAGCCGGTTAGCGTCGATACATTGGATGATTATATCCGGTTTTTCGGAAAATAGGGCCCTGCGTACAAGGATTTCTTCTTCCGAGTGAATATAGAATGAATGTAACCCTGGAGTGTCAAAAACGTCGTATTGTTGATCACCGATCACAAGGGGTGCGATCTTGATTTGTGTGGTGGTAAGGGGGGAATTAGCCACCTCGGTAAACTTGCCGGTAAGATTGCTGAAAATCAGGCTTTTCCCCGTGTTGGGAACGCCGATGATCATAATTTTCTTGACGGACTGTTCTTGATTTGACATCATTCCCGACGAATATATATTATTTGCAATTACAGGATATAGTTTATGTCATACAGCATCAATAAAGACTGTATCGGGTGCGGTGCCTGCGCCAAAAAATGCCCTGAAAATGCCATTACCGGCGAAGTCAAAAAACGATTCGATATCGATCCCGATTTCTGCACGGAATGTGGCACTTGCTTTGCGACCTGTACCAGAGGCGCAGTCTTCGATCCTGATGGCAAACGCTCTCCCCAAAAAAGTAAATCCCGAAGATCCGCTAAAGCCCGCATCGACATCAAATTATGCGCTGGATGCAGAAACTGTTTCCTGAACTGTCCGAGCGACGCTGTTAAACTGATCAAAAAGAATATCTTTTCAAAAGATTACGGTGTCATCGACACGGACATCTGCACAGGATGCGGCAATTGTCTTGGATACTGTATCACCGGGGCGGTTCAGTTAATCTGATTCCTTCTCCACCAGGTAAACTTTGAAGTAATGGCCGCATTCCGGGCAATAACTGATGGTCATTTCTGCGGTTAGCATGTAAATTCCACCTATTACCATGGGTATCCCCAGGATGGGGCCGCCTAAAAACAGAAAACAAAACGCGCCGCCCGCCAATAACGAATACGACCATTTCCCCGCATGTTTTTTGACGGTCAGAATATCCATTTTAGACCCGCAGTGTCGGCATATCACGGGGTTGCGCTTCTTTTTTTCATCTTCCACAGCGTTCAACCTTATGGCTTGGTTTGTTGAAGTTTTTTGTGTTTGTTTAACCCCATCGAAAGACCAACAGCACCACCAACCACGCCAGTGATTTTTGTGATAACCCCGGTCACCACCACTTCCGCCGCACTGGCTGCTATCGCGATTGTGGCAACGCCCGCCAAAAGACCGAGTCCCCCGCCGATAAGCATCTTGGTGCCTACCTCTATCACATCGGTCAAAACAACCGTTTTATTAGCCGCACTGTGATATTCTTCATCAAAATCGTCTAAATCATCCCTGCTCTTTCGCTTTTTCTTGACATAGATAGCCTTTTTTGCGTCTTCGTAGTCCCGTAACTTGTCATCCATGTATGCGTGTCTCCTTATATAACGATTGGCATATGGGTTCGCCGATTAACATTATCTTTTGTATCAAGCTGTCTTTTATGCGCTTTCCTGAAGACACCGATTCCCGCACCAGCTACGCTGCCACCACCGGCAGCGTATATCTTGACAGCCATCACATGTCCAAAAAGCGCTTTCAACGCAACGGCTGGAACAGCAGCCAATCCGACTGTGGTGGCAATAATGCCAGCACCAGCACCCAAGACCACGGTCTTGCTGACCTCGGATAAAGAATTATGAGGACAATCCTTATGCGCGATTTCAGCTATCTTGGAAAAATGGGCCTTACAAAATTCATGGCTATATCCGCGAAATTCACATGTATCGCAATGTGTTGTTTTTTTCATATTCATATCCCTTAGTTCATATAAAACAGATTCATCCACAAAATATAAACCGTGGAAAAGGCTAAAAACGTAAACATGACTGGTAGTCCGATCTTGGAGAACTGACTGGAGGTAAGCGTATTGCCGCCAGCAAGCGTCATGCGGTATTTTTTGCTGTAATTTTCAATCAAACTGACCGCGACGGGCCCGGCCGTGGCACCTACTATGGATGCAGATGCACCAGCCAGCACCCCTAAAGACAGCGCCCACCAGATAATATGATGCGGCGGCTGCATGCCGAGTCCCAGCTCCACAGGGATCAACAATGCGGTTGTCGGCCCCGCGCTTAAAAAAGCGGCGATAAAAGCAGCAGACCACATCACCACCAGACTCAGCAACCAGACTTTTCCAAATGACAAAAAGACAATCCCCTTTGAAACATATTCCAGCAGGCAGGTCGCTTCAAGCCCCCCCACCACGATAAACAGACCGGTGAAGAATAATATATCGTTAAAAGGAATCCGGCTCAACAGGGACTTCTTGTCGATCCCTGAGAACAAGAAAAGAGACAGACCGCCAATTAACGCCACAGCCGATGTACTCAAGGAAACCCACTCGGAAAGACAGAACAGGAAAATCATATGAAACAGAACAAAGAGAGCTCTTCGGATCACACTGCGATCTTTTGATGTAAGCCGTGGTTCGGTCATTTTTTGCGGATGGGCCTGTTTATTGACCAACTCGCCGAATTCATGGCTTCTGGTTTTCAAAATAACCAGTAGCACGCCTAATAATATCAGGCAAATCGGCATTAAATTAGCAATAAATGGTATAAAGGCGATGCCCGTCTCCGAGGAAATGATCATATTGGGAAAATCGCCGATCATGGTTGACGCACCGCCGAGATTGGATGAAATGATTTCTCCGATGATCACAGGCCGCGGATCAAACCCCACGTTGGCGGCAAGATTTATCGTCATGGGCACGATAATCATAATAACGACCAAATTGTTTGCAAATAACGACAAAACATAGCTCATCAGACAAAAAAGAACCGTGATCTTCAATCGGCTGTTTCCTGCAACTTGCTGGAACTTAAAAGCAATGCTGCCGAAAAAACCGGTTTGATCCAATACTGAGGCAATGATCCCCATCCCCAGCAAAAGTGATATTGTATTAATGTTGATTGCGAAAAATGCGTCAATAGGGCTATAAATCTTGAAAAGAAAGCCCAGTATCACGATCAATCCGGTAAACAAGGAGATAATTAGAACTCGGCTGCCAATATTTTTATACAAAAGAAAGAACATCACGGCGGTCAGTATTAAAAATATCGCCGCTACAACGATCTTCTGGGGTTTTGTCAACAGCCGGCATTTGGTTGTTTTGTCGGGTCGTGCATGATCCGTGATCAGGATATACAAATCTACATTGCGGCCATCATGCTCGATGGTGACTGCCAGAACCGTATTGTTCATGCTGACATCAAAAATGTGAGCCGCCTGGTTCGGAGTTGTAATCAGTTTTCCGTCCAGTCCCACAATCTTGTCTCCTGGTTCAAGCCCGGCGCGCCATGCCGGCGATCCCTGGTACACCCGTCCGACTACAAGACTCGACACATCATTCCCAGTTCCGGAAAAAAGAATCTCGGCACCTATTTTACCGGC
The DNA here is from genome assembly GCA_903839535.1 of uncultured Desulfobacteraceae bacterium. Classification (GTDB taxonomy): domain Bacteria; phylum Desulfobacterota; class Desulfobacteria; order Desulfobacterales; family Desulfatirhabdiaceae; genus RAAP-1. The sequence goes on along the minus strand of CAIMCT010000276.1, from coordinate 14,685 downwards.
CTCGGAAGGCCAGGTCTGAGGCTGGTCATAATATTTTTGTTCAACCCCTTTCCCCCACAACGACCAAAAAATCAATAAAACGACAAACCCCACAAAAAGGAAAACCTTGTGATTGCCTCCAGTGCTATTGGCAATTCTGATAGCAACTGGCGGGCGATATTGGGTGGTCCGAATCAACATTATTCATTCTCCAGAGGACACAGATTTACGAGTACTCTTTCAAAATCCGCAATCCTTTCCATCAACCGCGCCTGGACATCTTCTCCGACTTGCTGGGCCTCCAGTATGGAGTACCGGGAATTCACCAGAATATCCAGTTCAACCCAAACTCTCTGGCCGATCTGGCGGGTTTTGATATTTTTGACACCCTGGATGTCTGGCATTTCAGATACAATCCCGTCGATCTCTTCTTTATAGCGGTCGTTGACGGAATAGTCCATCAGCGCCCTTACCGAGTCAATCAGCATTTTGTAACAGGCCTTGATAATGATGCCGACCACCAAAATGGCGGTGACTGGGTCCAGATAGTGGTACCCAAATTTGGCGCTGATTACTCCCACCAGAACAGCCACGGAAGAAAAGCAGTTCGCCCTGTTGGCCCATGCTCCGGCTAAAATGATCTGGCTGTTCACCTGAACTCCGGCGCATCGCATGTATCGAAACAGCATTTCTGTAGCGCCGATGGAGATTAGCGCCATCAACGCCGCCGATAAATGAGGGGGAGAAACGACTGGCTCACTGACAAGATGCTTGATGGAGAGAAAAAGAAGCGCAAGTGCACCTGAAATAATGAAAAAAGATATAAAACCGGTGAGCAAAAACTCGATTTTACCGTAACCGTAGTGATACTCGCTGTTGTTTCGTCGGCTGCTGATTTTCTGGCTCATGATGATGGCGACCGCCACGACAACATTCGAGGCGGAGTGAAGGCCGTCGGCAATACAGGCTTTGCTGCCGCCGATTACCCCGACAGTGATTTTCAAAACCACCAGCGACAGATTGACCCAGAAGCTGACCCAACCGATCCGATTTGCGCATTGCATGCATTTTGTATTTTGCATAATTTTTAACTTAATTTTACCGTGAAAATACTTTTAAACCACGAAATACACGAAAAAATGTTCTTAGCGTCTTTGCGTGGAAACAATTCTCAAATCTCATCATCATCTTCGATAGCGATAACGCTTTTGTTGCCGTTCTTGCCGTTATTTTTATAACGACGCATGGCAAGAATCTGTTTTTTCATCATTTCCTCTCGTCCGACTCCGACAAGATGCCGAATCACATATCCGCTGACCCCCGCAATGGCAATAACAAATATCATTCGAATATTCAACGGCTTGCCCCAGAAAAAATAAATCGGCACATGATCGAAATTTTGCATGGCAAATAATACTGCCAGTACCGTCAAAATGATTGTTGTCACTGTTTTATACATATTGCTGTCGCCACCTTATTCCCATGTTATCGAGTAATTTTTTGAAAAACCAATCCCTGCGGATGCAAATTGCTCTGTCCGATTTGTGTTGGAACAGATGTTCGATCCGCCCGGGTCGGCAAAGGATGCCAGACCGGTTGTTGAGGGCTGACCGTTTGAGTCATTACCGGCGTTTGTCCCATGCCTGGCATCCAATTTTGTACCGAATGCCATTGATTGAAAGCAGAAGCCACCAGCTCATGGGGGCTTTGCGGTTTGGTCTTTTCATTATTAAATACAATCGCCAGCACTCCAGATAAACTCAAAAAAACAATGGCGACCAACACCCATACGGTCCGTTCACTCAGCTCTTTGTTTACATTTTCGCGCATGACCGTTGACCTTTATTCTGATGCGTTAATATATGGGCAATTTTGACATGGCCGCAACGGGTGCACTCCAGACAACGGATGCAGTCGCCCGAATCCACATCCATGGCAATGGTCATATCCGTGGGGCAATTGACCTTACAGGCGCTGCAACCATCACATTTACGACCCACTTCAAGGCGGATGAAGCTGAAGCGGTTGAATATGGACAAAATTGCGCCCATGGGACAAACCACCCTGCAAAAAGGCCGTTTGCTGATCACAAACCAGGCCAGAAAACCTGCCAGAATTATCAAGTCCACGACAAACAATACACCTGGACCATCGGGCAGAACCAGTTGACCCGTGGCCGGATTGGTCGGATTCCATAGCACCCATGGAATGCCGGCGGTCAGCGTTCCGGCGGGACATAGTTTGGAAAAAGTCAGCTCCCCTGTTAAATATGGAAGCAACAACACCAGAACAACCAAAACAACATATTTCAAATAAGTCAAATAAATTGGAACGACAATTTTTCTGCATTTTATCTTGTACAGCAATTCCTGCAAGAAGCCAAAAGGACAGAGCCATCCGCAGGCCATTCGTCCGGTGGAAAGACCGACCAACCCCACGATGCCCAGCCAATAATATGGGACCGTATGGATCGCCATAAAATGCTGCAATGTTCCGATCGGGCATGAAAACAAGGACGAAGGACAAGCATAACAGTTCAGATACGGTACACAAACACCTTTTAAGATATTTGTGCTGATTGTTCTGGTGAAAAAAACGCCCAAATAACTGTTTGTCAGGATCGTACTCGATAGCTGGAACAATTGTCGGAAACGACTGAGCGTCATTTATCTAAAACCCCATTGCTGGCCACCCTGGCCGGCTGGAGGCGCTCAGCCTCCAGCCATGGCAGCCAACGTCATATTATTGGTTCCTGTAAACCCCATTTGCTGGCCACCCTGGCCGGCTATAGGCGCTCAGGCCGCCAATGTCATGTTGCTGGTCGCTCTCCGAAAAGCCATGACCTGGCCGCATATCGGGCAGTTGGGGACATCGGCGGCACTCCAGTTCGGCAGGCCGACCGCACCATGCTGGGGGCACACGAATTGTCCGGCCGGCTGTTGCTGAATGGCGGTTGTGTAAGGTTGTTGAAGAACGGGGAACACCGCGGCTGCGGTCATCAAGTCCGAAGCTGTTTGCACCTGGCGGGACCACTTGCTGAACCCGAATATGGCCCAGTAAATGACAGTGGTAATCACGGCCGCACCCAGCACCAGCCCCAAAAATGAGCCATAACGCTTCAGCTCGGTTTTATCGAATAATGCAAACATTCATTTCTCCTTTTTCAGAGGTTAACCTAACCCGATGCAGGCAGTTCAAAGCGTGGCACCGTTGCGCCATGTTTCAAGGAAATCGCCCGAAGCCAAACCGACGATCAGCATGACCAAGAATAGGGCGAACACAATATATCTGCCAGTCATTTTGTCATCCTTACCCGTGTTGAAATTGAACCAGTAAGCTCAGCCATTAGCTGTAATTTCTTTGCTATGGTTACAAATTAGCGTTCAAAAAGGCCATCACATCATTCATCGGGATAGCGAATCCGATTCCGGAAAAATGATTGTCCGGCATGAAACAGGCCATATTGATTCCGATAACCTCGCCTTTTACGTTTACCAACGGACCTCCATCATTGCCTTGATTGATGGAGGCATCCGTCTGAATCAAATCCGGGTAGCGGATGCCATTTATGTTCAGTTGGCGGTTGTTGCTGCTGATGATGCCCATCGTCACAGTCCGGGCAAAACCAAAGGGGCTGCCGATGGCCAAAACAATGTCCCCCACCTTTACCAAGTCAGAATTCCCCAGTATTACTGCTGCAAAACTGTCCTCTGTTCTGATCTTCAATAAAGCCAGATCGGTTTTTTGATCCACTCCGATTACGTCTGCATGGTAATCCCGCCTGCCACCGGTAAATACTGTGACCCGAACCGGGTTGGACTTGCCCACTGTCTGAAAGGTGGTAAGCACATAACCGCGGTAATCGATGATAATGCCGGAGCCAACCAGACCATCATTTGACTGATAGGGGTCCAAGTAGGCCAATCCATTGGGATTCGACTGGAGCTGGCTGGTGTTGGTCCTGAATATCCCAACGACCGATGGCCTGACCATTGAAACAACGCGACTGATATCTTCCTGAACCGCCAGTATCGTTACGGGTGAAGCCACACTCTCCTGACGCATCGGCTGGGTTTGAACAACCGGGAGTGGAACCGCCAATTGCGGACTGCTTGGCAACACTCCATTTTGCTTAAACCCCACATTGCTCCAAATGGTACCTAACACCAGCAGCATCAGAACCGTTATTGGCCAGAAGTAGTCGTTGATTTTAAAATTTTTATTCTTTTTCATTTGCCCGATCTGGAAAACCAAAGGATGGCTTCACAAAAAGTCCATCTGCTGCATAGCGCTTCATTAAAACCCCTGCATGGCCAACAGACTGTTGGACTGATATAACCCGATCGCCTCAAGGGCTGTCCCGACAACACCACTGTAAATGACCACACCGTTGGCACTCAACGATTGAGCGGTTTGTTCTGATATATTACCACAGACCAGGGCCTTAACATTGTATTGCCTTGTCAATTCTGATATCATAGTCTGACTGAATGCGTTGGTAACCGCGTATGAATCCTTTTGCAGATCCACTATGACAAGATAGGGTGAATTAGTCAGGTTTTGGGTGACTGCAGCATTGATCTCCGGACTGACTGTTAGAATGGCCAGATAGCCGTCGATCGGTCTTGCTGCTGCCACTTGTTTAAATTTGCTGTCCAGTCCAGTTTTGATTTTGGTGCCCTGCTGGGTAAAGCCAGGCGGGGGTACGCTGATGAACAGATGCTTTTCCCCACGAATGACATCCACCACAGCACCTGTCTGCTTCTGGGTGGCGGCGGCAAAACTTTTCATGTCCGGCGTTGGTTCACCGTTGACGGCAGTAATCACATCGCTCACCTGAAACCCCACCATGCTGGCGGGCGGGCCTTCCACATCTGCCACTAGCACCCCGCTGGTACCGGCCGGCAGACCCAGAGAGCTGACATCATTGGCTGAAAGTTCGGCCACATCCATGCCGATCCATGCGCCCTCGATCGCCACATCCGCAGGACCCAAAAACGGAATTTTGGGAGCAGTTGGTGCCTGTTGACCCAGAATCATCGGCAAAGTCACATACTGCCCTGATCGAAATACCGTAAGCTGTACCTGACTGCCGGGCTGAGCAGCCAATATCAGGGATTGAAGCTGCTTGACATCCCTGATGCGCGTGCCACCAAAACGGCTGATGACATCACCGGATTTAAGTCCGGAGGTTTGTGCTGGCGACTGAGCGGTGATATGACTGACAATGACACCGTTTTTGTCCGGCAGTTTGAACTGGAGCTTCATGACCGCATCGATATCCTGAATATCGGCTCCCATCCAGTTCGGGTTCTGGGTGGCTGCTGCCTGAACAAGTCCGTTAGGTGCATTTTGAAGCTTTATGTGAAACGATTGGATTTTCCCGCCTCGATTCACAACCAGCTTGATTACATCGCCTGCTTTTTTTGTCTTCAAAATGACGCCTACCTGATCCTGCAAGTTGACTTTCTGGTGGTCGCATTCCAGAACCACATCGCCTGTCCTGATTCCGGCTTTTTCTGCGGGAGAGCCCACCACCACGGCCTTGACATACAGCCCTGTTCCAGGCTCCAGCTTCAATTCTCTGGCTACCGCAGCAGCCAGCTCACCAAAGCTCAGCCCCACATAAGGTGCTTGTATTGCCTGATTGATGAGCTGAATCTGACCATTTCCAATGCCGGCCGAAAAAGTCGGATTGTTGATCAATTGAATCTGACCATTGCCGATTCCCGCAGGGAAAGTCGGATTGTCGATCAACTGAATTTGACCGCCACCGATGCCGGCTGGAAATTGGATGCCACCATTAGCCAATTGCCCCCCCCCCGCCTGCTGACCATTGGTTGGGACGGGAACTTGCATCTGATTGGCCAGACTGATTTCGGGTGTTTCCGGGCTCTCTTCGGTGGGTGGAACAATATCGCCGACCCATCCGTACATCACGGTCAATAACACCACAAAGGCCAGGACGGACACTGGGCCCAGCCAGAGCAGTCCTCTGTCCATCCGTGAGATTAACTTGCGAATATTCGGCTTTTTCATTTTTAATAAATCACCTGTTGATTCAAGTTGCCGTTGCCCGTTATGCGGTTGCCTCCAGGATAATTGGCCGCGGGCGACGTATTGCCCGTAACCAGGTTCCCCGAAACATAAGCGCTGATTGCATCCTGCACCGGACCGGTTACACCTGGATAGACATTTACCCGCATATTCTGGAGCGCCTGCATTGCGTTGGGAGTAAAACCGCCAGCCACCACGTTGCTGACACCCAAATCGACCATATATTGCCCGGTCTGAATATTTTGTCCTGCTCTGCCACCCGCATTGGGATTGGTTGCCACGCTATAACTATTCGTGGTCGGGTCAAGAACGATAAAATAAGGACTCGCCCCAAACTGCGGAGAGACGGAATACCCAAGTCCGGGTCCAGTTGACGCAATCGCCACTTTGCCATAATAGATATTGGCGGCGACGGTTTTGGCCTGATTCTGTTTCTGAAGCGCCTGGGTCACAGCCTGCTGGGTTTTGGGCACTCCGAGCTGTTCGGCCAGCGTTTCCACCTGGTTCTGCGACATAGGCGGCGCAGCGGCGGCACCTGTCTTTCCTTGCTGCCGCTGTTGCAGGGCCTGGGTCACAGCCTGCTGGGTTTTGGGTACTCCGAGCTGTTCAGCCAGAGTTTCTACCTGGTTCTGTGTCATGGGCGCTGTTGCAGCCACCACTTTTCCTTGTTGCTGCTGTTGCAGAGCCTGAGTCACAGCCTGCTGGGTTTTGGGCACGCCGAGTTGTTCAGCCAGCGTTTCTACCTGGTTTTGCGTCATGGGCGCTGTTGCGGCCGCCACTTTTCCTTGCTGCTGCTGTTGCAGAGCCTGGCTTACCGCCTGCTGGGTTTTAGGCACGCCGAGTTGTTCGGCCAGAGTTTCTACCTGGTTCTGTGTCATTGGTGCCGTAGCGGCCGCAGGAAGCAGTTTGTCCGGGAGCAGAGCATAGATATTTCTACTTTTATTTCCCCTGTAAATCTTGAATTGAACGGTTTCTCCTGGCTTATAGCCGGCTATGGCCGTATCCAAATTGCCGATAGTCTCGATGCGGGTCTTGCCCACACGGATGATTTCATCCCCCTTCAACATTCCGGCGCTGGCGCCGTTTGAATTGGGAGCTACCTCAAGCACCAGAACGCCATCCTCGTTGGGTAAACCAAGCTGTTTCATCATGGCGGCGGTTACGGTCTGGGTCTTTAACCCCAAGGTTTGGGCGTTGATCCGATTGGCCGCCGCAGCCTTGGCAAGCGTCTGCTGGGTCTTGCCTGGTTGAATTCCGTCAGTGATCTGATGGCATAAAAGACAATTCCCCCAGTCGTCATGCGTCATCTTCTGTTTAATAGAAATTGGCGGGCCTACCATAACTTTGGAAACGGGTTTGCCAGCATTGGTGGTAAGATGGCATTTGCTACAGTTTCCCCAGTACGGATGCGTCGCTTTATCCTTAACCAGGATGGGCGGTCCCATCGGTACCGTAGCGGCAATCAAGGAATAATCCAGGGAGTGCCGTCTGTTCATGCAATCGCGCACCATCCAGCCAATCACCACAACCACAAGAATCGTAATGACGACAATGGCCGGCTTAAACTGAGACATGCAAAATTCGTATTCGGTTTTACTCTTCATATCACCTGCTTTAGCTGTCTGAAAATGCAAATAATCTGACCTTAACGATGGTCTTTCGGTCGATCGAATCGGCTATGGCCTGTTTCACATTCTTTTTTATGGTTTCGCACTGGGACACGGACGTTTCGGCAGAGACATAGAGTTCTGTTTCAAATTCCATATACTGACCCAGTTCTCTGGCAAAAATATTTTTGACCCCGCGGACGGTTTCTACCGTCCCCAGCGCTTTTGTGGCATTTACAAGAATTTCTTCTTCAGGTGCCTTGTCCAAAAGATTCAATGAGGATTCTTTTATGTATTCGATACAAATCTTGATAATGATCACTCCGACAACAGCCGCCGCCAGCGGGTCCATAAAATGAAATCCCAACTTTGCGCCGATAATCCCGATCAATACCGCGATGGAGGCATAGACATCCGATCGGGATTCCCAAGCCTTGGCCACCATTGATGGGCTGTTGATCTGTTTGCCTGCGCAGACGCTTTGGCGAAACATGAGTTCGTTTATTACAATGGCGATAATGGCGCCCCAGGCTGCCGACCAGCAAATAATGACTTTTCGCCCCTGCACGATGCTCACAATGCCCTCATAGATAATAAAGGCGGCGATCACCATCAAAAACAAATAGATAATAATGGATACGATATATTCGATCTTTCCATAACCATAAGGATAATCGGCATCCTCTTCACGGTCGGAAAGTTTCAGCCCGATTATCATGACAAGAGTGGCCAAAAGATCGGCGCAGGAATGGACGGCATCGGCGATCAGTCCTCGGCTTTGGCCCACCACGCCCATATATCCCTTGATAAGGATCATCAGGATATTGCCAACCACATTGACGACACCAACACTGTCGGCGCATTTCCGGCATGCTCGGTATTTCATTCTTCATCCTTCAACGGCCGCTCGGCCTTGATCTCTGCTTCCATTTCCGAAACCGCTTTCAGTAGATAAACTGCGAACACCAACACCGCGATGATTATCACAAATCCGATAATTTTAAGAATAAACATGGTTGATCAAACCTTTACGAATTGAAATTCTAAATCACATAATGCCCCTTCAGCATCGCAAAAATCATCACGAAAAAAAGGATTTGCTGCGTATGCAAAATATAAAGTCCCTTTTTGACCTTGCCTGGAGGATACTTGATAAACATAAGAAACCCCCCGAAAGTAAGCCATCCCATGAGAATAAGGGCTACAATCAGCCAATTGTTTGACCATAGGGAGACATAGCAATGGAGACAAGCGACCAGAAAAGAGGCCGTATTCAGCCAAACATGGTATATAAGCATCCTGTCGAAATAGTGCTGAACATTCTTGAAATTGTATTTGAGACGAATCCGCTTGGCTGGGAAATAAACGTTTGCCGCAAGAAAAAGCACCATGCACAGGTTGCCGGAACCTGTGGCCAAATTATAATCGGAAGTAAATGCATACACGGCTCCCAGCACCGCCAGAACGCCGACAAAAATCGCGCGCATTTTTACCGTTCCATGACCAAAGAGCGATAAGTTATAGGTGCTTGTGTTTATCTTTGTTGACATATTCCGATATTCCAGAAATGGTGGCCACTAACCGCCAGCAACAGGGGCTAACTAATATATAATCGGTGCAAACTGCATGGCTTCTTTGGTAGCCTCATAGTAAGGCACGGGTTTAAAGCCAAATATTTTTGCAAAAATATTGTTAGGAAACATGGTAATGGTGGTCGTGTAGATATTAACCTCACTGTTGTATTTAAGCCTGGCAGCGGCCAGATCTTTTTCCACATCGGTTAAAGATGTCATCAGTGTCAGAAATGGACCCGTCGATTTCAGGTCCGGATGATCTTCTGACAAGGCCAACAAACCGCCTACTGGTTTCAGACCGAAAGCGGAAGCCAACTTCATGACCTCCTGCTGCTTAGCCGAAATTCCCACGTTTTTGGGATCGACTGGTTCGATTTTTGCCGATACCTGTGTCTTTGAATCTGTCGCTCCGGCTTGAATCGATTTTGGAGCCGCAGGATTGTCATTATCGGCTGTCGCCGACTGATTCGGGTTGACAGATGTCTGGTCCGAATTACCGGGTAAAGGTTGCTGCTGATAATGATCTCTTGTCATATCCGCGCGCATCCTAACGATGTCGGTCAACACAGTCCATTCATGAACAGTGTAGTGGAACACCGACATTGAAAGATTGACAGATGTATCCTGACGCCGCTCCATCAAGGCTTTCACATTTCCCGAGGCGGATTCCACACTATACTGGGCAATGAGCATCTGGTTGTAATAATAGACGGACCCCACCGCCAATATAATGGCGGATGAAATCAGCGTAATACGGGCCCAATGATTTTTCGTGAAAGCCACAAAGGGTTCCCATGTGGCAGGAGAAAATCGGTGCTTTGTAACCAGTTCATGCTGGTCCGATTCATACTGATCCGATTCATATTGATCCAGGCTGTATATTCTGCCGTAAGCACTTTGAATAATATTCGATATATTTCTCTTCATCATGATAACTCTTTATTGGATACCATAATTGTCAGGTTAATTGCCTAATTCCATGGATCATGGAAGCCACTCCCGCAACGATTAATAAGATGGGGAGAAAACCATTAAAAAAATCGAGAGTAGCGTAGTATTCATCACCGCCAGCAAAAAGCCCATATAACCCAATCAGGAGAAATATGCTGGCTAAAATTGAATTTGCTGTTCTGTATTCTTTTTTGGCGAAAAATGCGGCAGCCAACAAGGCAAGGCCGATCAAAATGAAAAGCGGTTGAACAGCCCCCTTAATCAGGCCAACCACCAACACGCTGTTCATATAAACAAAAAACAAACCCAAGCTAAAAATGGTCAGTCCTGTGATAATGTGTCCTTTTCTCATTTGAATCCTCGCCCTTGTGTTATCGTCGTTTCATATCCGTCAATCCGACGGCTGTTCAATATTGGCTTGATGGGTGAAACGGAATTTGAGATCGTCATTGCGGAGCCCCGTTATCAATCCAGGCGATGATCAGATGGCTGTCCGGACCGGCAAAGCGATGCATTGGACCGCCAATACCCACCAGTGTCCTTAAAAGTCCGTTGTCCACATAAACCTTGACATTATCGTAAGTCGTCAGATTTCGGAAAGGGCCGGAATGGCAACGTAAACAGTCCTTGGCCAGAACTTGCCGTATGCCGTTATTATAGGTCATTGGACCCTGGCCCTGTAATCCCGATGCACCCGGCATTTGGCCCGGCGGGCAGTTGCCACCGCCACCTGATCGAAAAAAAACACGGGTTGTAGGGGATTTTTCCGGCGCACCGTTTTGAGTCCATGTAACTATCGTCTGAGCATCACTTCCGGCAAACTGGCTCATGGGACCCTGAACCATGGTTGCCAGCAGTCCGGTATCCGCGTACATTTTCAAACTGTCATAGTCCATCAGATTTCGGCTTGGACCGGAATGGCATTGAGCGCAATCGGTGCTGATAATGTCCTTAATCGTCGGCTCATAGTATATGGCGCTGGCATTTGCCTTTAACATGTTTTGGTTCTTCGGTGTTGCATCACGCACGGAAGCGGATTTTTCAGGCGCACCGTTCTGGGCCCATGTCACTATCGTCTGAGCATCATTTCCGGCAAACCGTCGCATGGGACCCTGAACCATGGCCCCCAGCATCCCGCTATCCGCATACATTTTCAAACTGTCATAATCCATCAGATTTCGGCTTGCCCCGGAATGGCATTTAGCACAATCGGTGCTGACAATGTTTTTGATCGTCGGTTCATAATAGACAGCCGTGGCGTTTGCCCGTATTATGTTCTGGTTTTTCAAAGGTACGCCCGTTCCTGAAGGGGCTGGCACCCCCAGATTTCCAGCATGCCCCAAAAAATGTCCCCCATCATCGCAATAAGACAACAGAAAAAATGTTCCAAGGACAAGAACCACCGTTTTATATACCAAATTCATTGATTATCCAGGACTTTAGCGAAGTTTGATTCAATAGCGTTTCACTCAGCAAAGTCTGAGCCAAAACCTAACAGCAACAAATTATTGAAAATAACGATTTGCTACTTAGAAGTGCTTAATAATCGTCTTCATCCAGTTCGCGTTCCAATTCCATCACCTTGGTAAAATGCTTGGCCGCGGCCTTGTGGTCGTCCTTACGCACATTTAGAAAACCGAGATGTTGATGGTATTTGATTTCCGTGGGATTGAGTTCAATGGCTTTTTTAACGGCTTCAATGGCCTTGTCTATTTCGCCCAATCCATCATAGGCGATCCCGATCAGATAATATACCTTGGGATTGTTCGGTGTCTTTTCGCACACCTTTTCCAATCCTTCTATGGCTGCCTTGAAATCCTTCAGCTTTAGGTGCAGCGCGCTTTTTCGATACAGTGCGCCTTTGTGCGTCGGGCTTAGATTCAAAACCTTTTTAAATGCTTTAAGCGCACTACTGGTCTCACCGGCCGCGCTCAGCGCTACGCCCAACTGATATTGGGCATCTGCATCCGATGGATCCAGCCGGGTCCATTCCTTGAGATAGCTCAAGGCTTTTTCCTGCAACCCCTTTTTGGTGTAATGCGTGCTGATATTACGGTAAATCATGGCCTTGTCTTTTGGGGTCAACGCAAAAAGGGAGTTGTAAGCATCCAGCGTCTTGTTTAAAACACGGCCGCAAAAAAGAAGAAAGGCATGCGTATAAAAAGTGGCGGTAGGCCCTATGCGCTCCGCCCCTGATAGATTAGCTTGCGCTTTATTCTTCTTTGTCTTGACTGGCTTTTTGATAACGTCATTTTCTTCTGTTTCCTGAATTTCTTCGTCGTCCTTAATGTCATCATTCATCATTTTCCGATGCCTCCTCCTCTGTTTTTGGCGGTATGAAACCTGCCAATGTAGCTAACAGGCCTATTAACATCATACAAATCGGAAGTCCTCCCTTGACGATATCGGCCACGTAATAATATTCGTCATAAATTCCCCAGATTCCCAAAGCGAGAAAAAACAATCCTAAAATAATATGCAGCATTTATCCTCCGATGCAGACATCGTTTTTGCGAAAACGTCGTATGATGCAAACCCGCTCTGCTATATGATTTAAGGTCAATTCGCAGGTCAATAATTAAATTGGATAATGCTTCTTCCTTCAAAAACGTAAGAAAAAGCTCATTTTTTTAGGATCAATCAAATGACAATTTGTTGAACTGCAACTGCCAAGTCACTGACCAGATAAAACAACAATTTCTAAAAAAAGCATTGCTCGGCATCTAAATATTTAGATTTGCTTAGATTTGCTTAGATTTGCTTAGATTTTATATCATATTTCAGCATCTGTCAAGCCTTTTATAAGCAGCCTCAATATATTCTTTTCCATATATCCTTTCCAACCGCCGGATGATGAAATGTCCGCGAGCCGTGCACTGGAAATGCTCCAGAAAAATCGTATTAATCAACACCCCGCCGGCGGCCCCCAGAATCGGAATAGCAATGGCGGCCGCCTTTTCTGAAACTACAACCCCGAATCTGGCGGATATTTGTGAAATCAATTTTACAAGAATCGGTGATCCATCTTCTGCACCATATCCCGCAATGAATTTATTGGCGGCCCCAACAGTCTTGGATAAACCGGCCCGAACGGCGAAATACCCACTTTCAGCGCAATCATCATATTGTGACCGTCCACCGAACGCAAACACTTCCAAACAGGCCAGCCGGGTTTCGATCGATCGGATATCCTCGCCCGTGCTGCGGGCGATATCCGCTATGGAACGAAACATGATGATGGTGGAAATGGGCAATTCAACCGCCAGGGCGGTTAGCCCAAAAGCACCGCCCACACCGCCCGATACGGCGACAACCATCTTATACATTCTTTCAGAGGATGTTCTTATGCTTCCATCTCTCATCGATAAAACCGCCAGATTCAAAGTCTGTGTCAACGCTTTTTCAGAAACCACCTGCACCCTGGCACCCCACCAAGCAGGCAACCGTTCCAACCCTTTCTCGATTGTGGTTCCAAGCTTGTTAAAAATTTTGGATGCAAGGCTTGGATTATTCAAAAGCTGCCTGGCGTATTTTAAATCCAAATAATCTGCATGAGAAAGTTTCAACATTGTCAATTTAACTTGAATTTCGCTTTTTGATTTTTTGAAGTCTCCCTCTAAAGTATTTTGAGCTGGATTGTCAAGCATTACCATTTTATCCCACAGATTTTTTAGACATTCATTACTCTCGACTTTTGCACCATTCTAAACCAGGGAACGGCTTGAAACAATCCTCAGAAACAATAATTTTGCAATGGTCAAAACTAATCAATCAGAAGCATTCCATTTCGTTCAGGTGAAGTGAAAGATAAATCCCGCCCCGCCTGATTTTTTCGATGGCGGGGAAAAGCTCAATGTCCGTATCCTCTTTCAGCAGGTATCCATCCGCACCCGCTGAAAGGGCTTCCTGAACGTATTGTTTCTCACGATGTATGCTCAGTATCAACACCTTGGTGGCGGGACAGGTGCGCTTTATCGCGGCGGTCGCCTTGATTCCCCCAATATTCGGCATGGTGATGTCAACAATGGCCATCTGTGCGGCCGGCACAGTCAAAGCAAGGATTGCAAGGAGTTCGAGCCCATCGCCCGCTTCCCCGGCAACTTCCATATCACTTCCTGCCATGAGAATCCGCTTCAAATACTGTCGGAATATCGCGTGGTCGTCTGCCAGGACAACACGATAGGGGCAAATTATTGGCATGTTTTTTCCTTGCTTTGAACCGAAAAGAGAATCGTATCATCTGCTTGTTGTATATACCGGGTTGAACGTTCGGCGGCAATCCTCAGAAACAGCCATTTTCTTATGGTCAAAATTATGTACGAGATTCTGATTAAACGTTTACGCTTTGTTATACTGCGAACTGGCATAATTTTACGTTTTTGATCCCCCACCCCAACCCTCCCCCGCTGGGAGAGGGAGTTTATGAAAAGCGCAGATTATGCCAGTTCGCAGTATAAGTTGCGAATAGTGTAACGCTTAAAACCTGTTTTGTGACGAAATATCGATTTCCGTTTCCT